>NZ_JBSGCY010000016.1:0-75172 GCF_053602115.1 Nocardia sp. NPDC004582
GCCGCGGCCGCCGAGGTCGCGGCGGCGGCGGGCCGGATGGGCCGGGCCATGCCGGATGTCGACGTGCGCGCCCTGATTCACGACTCCCTGGAGTCACCGCACTGGCAGGATGTCGCGAGCCGCTGCCTGACCTGCGCCAACTGCACCATGGTGTGCCCCACCTGTTTCTGCACCACCACCGAGGACGTCACCGACCTCACCGGCGAGCACGCCGAACGCTGGGAGCGCTGGTCGTCGTGCTTCGAACTGGACTTCTCCCATCTGCACGGCGGCGGTGTCCGGCAGACGGGCGAGAGCCGCTACCGGCAGTGGCTCAGCCACAAATTGAGCACCTGGTACGACCAGTTCGGCAGCTCCGGCTGCGTGGGCTGCGGGCGCTGCATCGCGTGGTGCCCGGCCGGTATCGACCTGACCGCGGAGGTCGCCCGATTGGCCGAGCTGCGGGAGGTGGACGGCCATGGTCGGTGTTGAGGAGCTCGGCGAGTTCGCCACCCTGGCTCCCCTCGACCACTCGGCACTGGCCACGTTGGCGACGGCGGGGCGGACGGTGGGTTATCCGGCCGGGCAACGCTTGATCGTGGAAGGTCGGCGGGCCGACCGGTGCTGGCTCATTCACACCGGCCATGTGGTGCTCGACGCGCACATTCCCGGTCGTGGCGAGACGGTGGTGCAGACCCTCGGGCCCGGCGACCTGCTCGGGTGGTCGTGGCTGGTGCCGCCGTACCGCTGGCACTTCGGCGCGGTCACCGCCGAACCCGTGCGGGCGATCGAGTTCGACGCGGCCCGGCTCACCGAATTCGCCGACGCCGACCCGGCGTTCGGCCACGCGCTGACCCTGCTGCTGTTCGAGGCGCTGCTGGAACGGTTGCAGGCCACCCGGGCGCGGCTGCTCGACCTCTACCGCAACACCGCCGAAACCCATGCTGCCGCAACGCTTCACCGCGATGTCGAGGGAGGCGGGCGATGATCGGCGCGGTGCGGGCCCAGGCGGTGGACGGCGACGTCATGCTCCCGTATCGGGTGACGCGACGAACCGCGCACTCCGCCGATACCGCCACTCTCACGCTGGCGCCGGTCGAGCGCGCCGCGGCCTCCTTCCGGGCCGGGCAGTTCATGATGCTGTACCGGTTCGGGGTGGGTGAGATCGCCATCTCGATCAGCGGAAACCCATGCGCCAGGGGAACTTTCCTGGAACACACGATTCGCGCGGTCGGCGCTGCGAGCGCCGCTCTGCAGAGCGCTCCCGTCGGCGCGGCGATCGGGGTGCGCGGGCCGTTCGGCACCGGATGGGACCTCGACTCCGCGGCCGGGCACGATCTGGTGATCGTCGGCGGCGGGGTCGGTGTGGCGCCGTTGCGGCCGGTCGTGCTGGAGGCGCTCGCGCGGCGCGGCGAGTATCGCAGGGTCGTGGTGATCACCGGCGCCCGCACCCCCGGCGACATCCTCTTCCGTGCCGACCAGACCGCTTGGCGACACGACGCCTCGCTCGAACTGCACCAGACCGTCGATCATCCCGCGCCCGCCTGGACGGGGCCGGTCGGCTTCGTCACCGAACCGCTGGCCAAGCTGTCGCTGGATCCCGGCAAAACCACCGCGTTCCTGTGCGGACCCGAGCCGATGCTGCGATTCTGCGCGAATACGTTGTTGCGCAAGGGTATTCCATCGACCCGCATCCAGGTGTCGCTGGAGCGCAATATGCGCTGCGGCGTCGCGCGGTGCGGCCGCTGTCAGCTCGGACCGCTGCTGTTGTGCCGGGACGGGCCGGTGGTGGATTACGCGGTGGCCGAACCCTTGCTGTCGATCCGGGAGCTGTGATGACCATCCCCACCCTCGCGGTCTGGAAGTTCACGTCGTGCGACGGCTGTCAGCTCACCCTGCTCGACTGCGAGGACGAACTGCTCACCCTCACCACGCGGATTCGCATCGCGCACTTCACCGAGGCGAGCAGCGCGGCCGAGCCCGGACCGTACGATGTGTCACTGGTCGAAGGGTCGATCAGCACGCCGGAGGAAAAACAGCGGATTCTCGACATCCGAGCGCAATCCAGGATTCTGGTGACCATCGGCGCCTGCGCCTGCCACGGCGGCATCCAGGCGCTGCGCAATTTCGCCGATGTCGGCGAGTTCGCGTCGGTGGTCTACGCCAGCCCGCAATACATTTCGACCCTCGACACCGTCACGCCGATCGCCGCGCACGTGCCGGTCGATTACGAACTGCGCGGCTGTCCCATCGACCGCCGCCAGCTGCTGGACACCCTCGGCGCGTTGTTGGCCGGGCGCGCACCGGATCTGCCCGACACCAGCGTCTGCACCGAATGCAAACGCCGCGGCAACACCTGCGTCATCGTCGCGGACGGCATCCCCTGCCTCGGTCCGGTCACCCACGCCGGCTGCGGCGCCCTGTGCCCGACCTACCACCGGGGCTGCTACGGCTGCTTCGGACCCATGCGGCAGCCGAATATCGGTGCCCTGCTGCCGATCCTGCGCGTCAACGGCATGGAGACCGCCGATATCGACCGCGTGTTCAGCACCTTCGCGGCGGCCGCCCCCGCCTTCGCCGACAGGAGCCGAGATGAGCCATCGCAGTAGGCAATTGCGGGTCAGCTCGCTGGCCCGGGTGGAAGGCGAAGGCGCGCTGCGCGTCGTCGTCGAGGGCGGGCGGGTGTTGCGCGCGGAGCTCGATATCTATGAGCCGCCGCGCTTCTTCGAGGCGTTCCTGCGTGGCCGCGCCTACACCGAACCGCCCGACATCACCGCGCGGATCTGCGGCATCTGCCCGGTGGCGTACCAGACCAGCGCCTGCAACGCGCTCGAACAAGCCTGCGGCGTCGCATTGGATCCGCCGCTGGCCGCGCTGCGGCGGCTGCTGTACTGCGGCGAATGGATCTCCAGTCACGCCTTGCACATTCACCTGCTGCACCTGCCCGACTTCCTCGGCTATCCGGACGCGATCGCCCTGGCCGCCGACCACCGGGACCTGATCGAGCACGGACTGGCGATGAAGAAGGCGGGTAATGCCCTGCTCGAACTCATCGGGGGCCGTTCCATCCACCCGATCAATGTCCGGGTCGGCGGCTTCTACTCGGTGCCGCGCCGCGCCGATCTGGAACCGGTCGCCGAACAACTGCGCCGGGCCCGGGACTATGCGATCGAAACCACCCGGCGAGTGGCGGATTTCGAATTCCCGGACCTGGAACTCGACCACGATCTGATGGCGGCCACCTCGCCGGGCGTGTACGCCATCGAGAACGGCGTCGTGTCGACCAGCACCGGACTGACGTTCCCGGCCGAGGAGTTCGGCGAGCATGTGATCGAACAACAGGTGCCGCACTCCACGGCACTGCACGCACGGCTGGACGGCCGCCGGTATCTCACCGGTCCCCTGGCCCGCTACAGCCTCGAGTCCCGATCGCTGTCGCCGCTGGCTCGCGAGGTCGCCGCCGCGGCCGGACTCGGCGAGCAATGCCGTAATCCGTTCCGCAGCATCGTGGTTCGTGCCGTGGAGGTGGTGTACGCCATCGACGAGGCGCTGCGCCTGATCGGCGAGTACACGCCACCGGACCGCCCGGCGATGCCGTGCGCACCGCGACCCGGGGTCGGCCACGGCATCAGCGAGGCCCCGCGCGGACTGCTCTATCACCGGTACGAGCTCGACGAGGCGGGCACTATCCGCGCGGCCACCATCGTGCCGCCGACGTCCCAGAACCAGGCCGCCATCGAAGACGATCTGCGCCGCGTGGTGGCCGGCCATCTGGATCTCGAAGATGCCGGGCTGACCGCCTTGTGCGAGCGCACCATCCGCAACTATGACCCGTGCATCTCGTGTTCGGCGCACTTCCTCGAGCTGGAGATGGTACGCCGATGACCGAGCCGCGGGCCGTCGTCATCGGGGTCGGCAACGAATTCCGCCACGACGACGGCGTCGGACCGGAAGTAGCGAGGCGACTCGAAACGCTCCGCCTCCCCGGAGTTCTGGTGGCTCAGTGCGACGGCGAGCCGACCGGCCTGCTCGACCTGTGGGCAGGTGTCCGGCTGGCGGTCGTGATCGACGCGGTCCTGTGCGACCCCCGCACCCCCGGCCGGGTCTGGCGCACCACCGTCGACGCGCTGCGCGGGCTCACCCACGCGGCCAGCTCGCACGCCCTCGGCGTACCCGACGCGCTCCCGCTGGGCCGTGCCCTCGGCCGCGTGCCCGCCGAACTCGTCGTCATCGCCGTCGAAGCGCAACGCCTCGATCTCGGCGTCGGTCTCTCCGCACCGGTAGCCACCGCGCTCCCCGAGGTCATCACCGCCGTGCTGACCGAGCTGGCCCGCGTCGGCATCCCCGTGGACTCGGCCGCGCCCGGCGGGTGACCACCGGCGCGACCGGGCGCGCGGCGATCGGATCAGCGGGCGAGAACGGCCAGCAGGATCGCCCCCGCCAGCACCACCACCAACGCGGTCGCGAAGGCGATGAGCGTCCAGCGTTCTTGCGTACGGGACGTTTTCGTGGTCATGGCTGCACTTCCTCGGCGTGGCTGTCGGTATCGAGCGGGAGCAGATGGTCGGCGGCCAGGACGCGCGGCAGGAAGGCGCCGGTGATCCACGCCATGACCGACGCCATGGCCGCGCCGCCCAGCACGCCGATCGCGGCGACGAGCACCGGGGACTGACCCGGTTGCCACAGCGGGGGCGCGACGAGCATGAAGGCGAGCAGGCCGCCGATCCAGGCGACCGCGGTCGCCAGGATCCAGAGCGCGCCTCGATCGGTGAAGCGGCGCAGGACCGCCCACTGCGCGACGCCGATCGAGAAGATCAGGATCAGCGCGGCCGTGACCGCGACCGGGACCTGCACCGCGGTGGGCCAGTCGCCGAATCGCTCGCCGTAGCGCATGGGAAGCACCCCGATCGACCAGGCGACGACCGCACCGGCCGACGTCACCGCCGTCCAGGTCCCGATTCTCAACCCGGACAGCAAGGTTCGCAGCACGCCGGCCTGGAAGTATCCGAGGACCGCGCCCTCGACGGCGCCGGCCGCCAGCATGACCGCGGCGAGCACCGCGGCGCCCGCGTGCACGGTCAGCGCGCCCGCGAGCGCCGGTGCGAGAAATCCGAGCAGCTCCCCCATCGTCACCCGGGCGAACCATCGCCGGCGCAGATCCTCCGCGCGGGGCAGCCCGGACGCGGGCGCCGCGAGGTCGATCACCACATACGGATCCCGGGCCGGGGAGCTGGATCGTGGATGCGCCTGCCGGTAGATCGCGTCGACCTGTTCGTAGGCCAGCGTGTCCGGCACCGCGAGGTGGGCCAGGCCGGTGCGCCATTCGCCGTCGACTCGGATCGCGGCGGGATGCGGTGCGCGGAAGTTGCGCCACCAGGTTTTCGTGCCCGCGTGACCGACCCGGATCACCGCGCAGTCGCCGTCGAGGACATAGCCGACCGGGAGCGCGATCCGCCGGCCGGAGACTCCCGCCTCGTAGCGCAGTTCCCCCACCGAGTGGCGCAACCCGGTGGGCAGCCGCAGGGCGAGCAGCATCGCCGCCGCCCCGATTCCGGGAGTCTCGTATTTGGTGGCCACCGTGTCCTCCGTCCGCGGGCGCTGGGACCGCCCCGCTGTTCTGATCGTGCGCCGCGGCCCCTGACCTGCGACAGAACCCAAAGTCCCAGGCGCTGCGGCCTTTCGACGGTGACCGTCAGTCCACCGGGCGTCGTGTCCGCGCCGCGGCGAGCAGATCGGCTATGGCGGAATGGATTCCATCGGCGATCCGTTCCAGGTCCGGGGTCGAGTCGTAGTCGCCGGTGATGCCGAACGTCAGCTGGTCGCGGTAGCTGAGGATGGCGATGCCGGTGCGCAGGCGCATGGCGATAGGGATCGCCGGAATCAATTCCAGCACTTCGCGTCCCAGCAGGGTGAGGGTACGGCGCGGGCCGGGGATGTTTGTCGCCACCGCCGTCACCCCACGCTGGGGCAGCCGCGACCACAGCCGCATGCCCCAGGCGACCGGTGCGAACGGCAGCCGCCCAGCCAGGTCGAGCAGCGATTTCTCCGCCTGCGCCGCGCCGCTGGACTTATGGCGGGCCATGCGCTGATGAATGGTGCACAGGCGTTCCACCGGGTCGTCCAGATGCAACGGAAGCAGCGACAGGACGGCCGAAACCCGGTTGTCCAGTAGCGATCTCGCGTCGGCGGCCCGCATCGACACCGGCACCAGGATGCGCACGGTCCTGCCGGTGGGGTGCTCCCCGCGCCCCAGCAGGACACCGCGGTACGCCGAGGTCACCGCGGCGAGCACGACGTCGTTGACCGTCGCGTCGAATCCGCGGCCGATCTCGCGGATCTCCGCGAGGGAGGCCCGGGCGATCACGTAACGCCGCTGGCGGCCGATCGGGCCGTTGAGCGAGGACGCCTCGGGCACCGAGACGAACGCCGCCACCACCGGAATCAGGCTGCGCATCATCCCGACCGCGTACCGTGGCACGTCCAGCGGCAGTCGCAACCCGGTGACGACTCGGTCGAACCAGCCCTGCCCGCCGGCCGCGTCGGTCGCGGGTACCGCGCGCAGCCGCGGATCGGATACCGGTGCATCACATAGCCTTTCGAACAGGCCTACCCCGGAGACGCCGTCGACGAGGCTGTGGTGCGCCTTCACGATCAGCGCCCAGCGCGTATCCGCCAAGCGCTCGACGACGACGCATTCCCACATCGGATGATCACGATCCAGACGTTCGACGAGCTCGCCGGCGACGAACTCACGCAAGGCCGTCTCATCGGCGGGTCCGGGCAACGCGGCCCATCGAACGTGGTGGGCCAGATCGAAGTTCGGGTCTTCCTCCCACACCGGTACGGTCAGATCCAGCGGCGCGCGCCGGATGCGCTGTCGCAGGCGCTCGTTTCCCGCGACGCGCTCGGCCAGCAGGGCCGAGAATTCCGCTCGTCCGGGTGGCCGCCCGGCCAGGATCGCCACCGCCGCGATGCCGAGGCTGACGCGCCGGTCGGCGTCCTCGAGTTCGATGAATCCCGCGTCCAGCGGCTGCAATTCGGTCATGACCGACCCCTGATCTTCGATTATGCGCGGACGACGATCGTCGGGGTTTCGATGTTGTGCAGCACGGTGGAGCTGGTGGATCCGAGCAGCATGCCCTCGAATCCGCCGCGGCCACGGCTGCCGACCACGACCAGTTGCGCGTACTCCGATTCCCGCAGCAGCGCCTGGTCCGGGCGTTCCATCACCAGCAGGCGGCGCACGGTCACCTCGGGATAGCGTTCACCGAAACCGGCGAGCCGCTCGGAGAGCAATTCGTTCTCCTGCGCGCGCAACGGCTCCCAGCCGATGAGCGGCACGTACGAGCCGAGCACGTCGGTCCAGGCGTGCAGCGCGGTCAGCCCGACCTTGCGCGCCGCGGCCTCGGCGAAGGCGAGTTCCAGGGCGGGAACGCTGTTGGGGGTGCCGTCGACGCCGACCAGCACCGGCTTCTCCGCGGACAATGGGTCGGTCGCCGCGGTCGCGTGGATCACCGCCACCGGGCACCGGGCGTGCCGGATGACCGCGTCGGCCACCGACCCGAGTACGCCGCGGCGGATCGCGCCGAGACCGCGACTGCCCAGCGCCACCGCCCGCGCCCGCCCCGATTGCGCGAGCAGGTAACCGATGATCGGTTCGTGGATCACCTCGGTGGTGATCTCGACGGCCGCGCCGGCCGCGCCGGCGCGCGCCACCCGGACCGCCTCGTCGACGATGCGCTGCCCGTCCCGGGCCAGCAGTTCGCGATCGGCGGCGCCGAGCAGTTCGCCGGGCACCTCACCG
Source organism: Nocardia sp. NPDC004582 (assembly GCF_053602115.1). Lineage (NCBI taxonomy): Bacteria > Bacillati > Actinomycetota > Actinomycetes > Mycobacteriales > Nocardiaceae > Nocardia > Nocardia sp. NPDC004582. The sequence goes on from NZ_JBSGCY010000016.1 coordinate 7,784, forward strand.
ACCGGCAGCGAGATCGAGGTGACGATGTGCAGTCCGCAACCGTGCAGCCCCGCGTCCACCACGGCCCACACCGCCGCCTGATAGGAGGTGGCCGAGCCGTCGACGGCGGCGATGATTCGCGAACGCGGCTGCGCGGCACGAGGGTCGAAGTCGTCGGTCATGATCGGTGTCCTTCCGATGGTCCAGTGCCGGTTACGTTCCGATGGGGCGGCCGAGCCCACGCAGCTCCGCTTCCCAGCGCACGGCGTGCACCCGGTCCAGCAGCTGGGTCACGCACCACAGCACCGCCAGCAGCGCGCAGCCCATGCCCACGAGCAACGCGACCGCGGTACCGATGCCGTTCAGCACCGCCGATCCCGGTTCCCGGGGCGGGTCCCCGGGCAGGCCGTCGGCTCCGAGCCAGGTCTGCACGGTGGAACCGACCTTCGTGTCACGGCGGACTTCGACGGTTCCCTTCCCGAGGCTCCCATCGTGTTTCCACTGGATCTGGACCTCGTAATGCGCGGCCTGCGCGGGGCCGGCCGCCACGGTCTGCTTCGGCTCGGTCAGCACGGTCGCGAGCACCTCGGTCTTCGCGGCGTTCTCAGTGCTGATGCGCTCGGCCGAGCTGCTGTAGGTCGCGGTCCCGACCGCGGCCGCCACCGGCACCGCCAGCAGCATCAGGGCCAGAACCAGCAGGCGGGCGAGCGTCTCCCAGCGATCCGTGGCCCGCATGAGCGGGTTCGAATTCCACGGTCGCAGCCGCCACACCCGCCACGCCAGTGAGGAATTGTGCGACATGGTCTTTCACCTCGTCCCTGGAGAACCGATCCGTGCCTCCAGCATCCCGTGGCCGAGAGCGCCGGTGACGGGCCTTAAGTCACCGATCCGCCGGTCCGAGGTCGTCGGTCTCCCGCTGGTGGGCCGCCGATCGGCGGATAGGGTTTCGACGCCGTTGAGGGCGCGGGCGGTGGTCATGGGCGTGACCCGCTCAATCGATCGCGACGGCGGTTCCGGCCACCAGCCCCAGATCCCCGTCGTAGCGGCGGTAGAGCAGACGGCCGCGCCGATCGGCGGGATCGGTGAAGAACAGGAAAGGCAGACCGTAGCCGCACAATCGTTGGGCCGCTTCGCCTTCGGTGAGGACACGCGTCGGATGCGAATTGATGGTCAGGGGCCGCCAGGTCGCCGACGACGGCGGTCGCATGCGCCGTTGCCGGGCCATCCGGACACCCAGCGGCCCGGCCCAGTACACGATCGCGTCCTCGCCGGTCTCGGCATCGATGAACAGGTGGACGTCGTAGTCCTTGGCGTCCATGGCGGCGGCCGCGCTGACCGGATCGAGGACCCGCAGGCCGCACTGCTTGCGTCGGACGATGGGCCGCTCGCCGGTCACGCTCGCCAAGGGCGCGCGACCCGGATCCGGGGCCCAGCGCGGCTCGGCTCTTCCGGTGAGCCGGTCGAGCTGGCGGTCGAGGCGCTCGGCGGCGAAGGTGAGTGCGAAGCCGCCCGGGCCGTCGGCCTGCACCCGAATCGGGGTGTCGGCGAACCGCGCATTCACCTGCGCCACGGTCGTGGCGCCGAAACTCCCGTTCCTGGTGAGCCGGACGCCGGCGGGCGACTCGAGGTGGTGGCGCCGCAGCACCTGCCGGATCACGCGATCGGCCCGGCTCTTCTCGGCGGCGGTGATCGGTCCGCGCGACTCCACCGCGACCCCGGGCGCCAGCGCCGCCACTCGCTTCGTATTCATCGAAGATGCCCCTCGTTCCCTGCCGACTCCGCCGAATGACAACGCCCATGCCATCATCCGGCGATCGACCCGGAACAGGGTCCAAGGTCCTCCCGGGTCACTTCCCGGCGTGCGCCGGCTGTGTCGCCACCGCGTTCCAGCCGGCGCGAGCGCCCGATTCCCCGATCCGGTACACCTGCACCGTCGCGGCCACGCCCGCCCCGATGGTGAGGACGGCGACCGCGCCGACCAGCATCCGCGACAGCGCGCGACCCCGCGTCTCGCGGACGTGGACGACGGCCACCAGGATCGTCACCGCCAGCAGGGCGAGGGCGAAGTAGACGAAGGTGTCGCCGAGATGAGTGTGGCTGCGCAGGTCCGGGTTTCGCCCGACCCGCTTCTCCAGCCACTCGCCCGCCTCGGTGGTGATCGGGGTCAGCACGGCGACCACCGCCGCGAGCGCGACCGTCAGCCACACCAGCCGCCGGCGCGCCGCCGGCCACAGCGCCGAGGAGATCGCCAGCAGTGCGGTGAGCGGCGCCAGCACCACGATGGCGTGGACCAGCAGGATGTGGGCCGGGAGCCCATCGATCGTGGACATCAGCGACTTCCGTTCGGTTCGGCAGAGGTGCGGACCAGCGTTCCCGTCATCGCTGGGAGAACGCTGGGACCGCCACGCGAGAAGGCTGGGAGCCGCCTGCGAACAGGCGGGCTCCCGGCCCAGTGGCGCGGCGCGGTCCGGAGCTCAGCATCGCGCGCCACGGACCGCGCCGTCCGCGCTCCAGCGCCAGTCGGCGACCTCGGGCGGGTCGACGCCATAGCGGCGGGCGTAGACGTCGGCGGCCTCGCGACGTGCGGTGAGCTGCTCGGTGAGCCCGGCGAGCCGATCGGCGAGGCGGGGCACCTCGGCGAGCGCGGCGGCCGCCAGGGAGAAACGGTCGATGCCGTTCATCGCGCACATGCTGAACGGGGTTGTGGTGGTGCCGTTGTCGGTGAAACCGTGGACGTGCATGTCGTCGTGGCCTGGGCGCCGGTAGGCGATGCGGTGGATCAGCCAGGGGTAGCCGTGGAAGGCGAAGATCACCGGGGCGTCGGTGAAGACGGCGCGGTAATCGTCGTCCGAGATGCCGTGCGGGTGGCGGTCCGGCGGGAACAGGCGGGCCAGATCCACCACATTGACCACACGAACCGCCAAGTCGGGCACCATGTCTCGCAGCAGCGTCGCGGCGGCCAGGGTCTCCTGCGTGGGGACGTCGCCGGCGCAGGCCAGCACCACCTCGGCCGGGCGACCGGAATCGGTGCTCGCCCAGTGCCATACGCCCAGGCCGCGGTCGCAGTGCACGCGCGCCGCGTCGTCGTCGAGGTATTGCAGCGCGGGCTGCTTGCCGGCGACGACGACATTGACCCGGCCCCGGCTGCGCAGGCAGTGGTCGAACACATGCAGCAGGCAGTTGGCGTCAGGCGGCAGGTACACCCGGCTGACCTCGGGTCGTTTGCTGAGGACGTGGTCGATGAAGCCGGGGTCCTGATGGGAGGCTCCGTTGTGGTCCTGCCGCCACACGTGCGAGGTGATCAGGTAGTTGAGGCTGGGAATGGGCTGGCGCCAGGCGAATTCGGCCGCCATGTGCAGCCATTTGGCGTGCTGCACCACCATCGAGTCGATGACGTGCGCGAACGCCTCGTAGGTGGAGAACACGCCGTGGCGGCCGGTGAGCAGGTAGCCCTCCAGCCAGCCCTGGCACAGATGCTCGGAGAGCACCTCGAAGACGCGGCCGTCCGGAGACAGCCGATCGTCGCCCGCGATGCGCCGTTCGCGCCAGCGCCGGCCGGTGACCTCGAGGATGGCGTCGAGGCGGTTGGAGGTGTGCTCGTCCGGGGAGAAGAACAGCAGATTGCGCGGGTTCTCGACCAGCGTGTCGCGCAGGTAGCCGCCGAGCACGCGGGTCGCCTCGGCCGATTCGGTTCCCGGCGTGTCGAATTCGACGGCGTAGTCGGTCGGGCACGGTAACCGCAGGTCGATGCTGTCATGGCCGTGCGCGGCGCGGTTCGCGCTCATGCGCAGGTGCGCGGGGTGCAGGTCCGCGATCCGTTCCACCGGATGCCCGGCGGAGTCGAAGAGCTCCTCGGGACGATAGGAGCGCAGCCAGGCCTCCAGCTGCGCGAGGTGTTCGGGGTTCTCACGTACACCGGGCAGTGGCACCTGGTGGGACCGGAAGGTGCCCTCGACTGGGACGCCGTCGACCATTGCCGGTCCGGTCCACCCCTTCGGGGTCGCCAGCACGATCATCGGGCGGCACGGGTCGCGCGGGCCGAGCCCGCGCTCGGCGTCGTCGCGGATCTCGCGGATCCGTTCCATCGCCTCGTCGAGCACGGTCGCGTAGCGGTCGTGCACCTCGGCCGGATCGGAGCCCTCCACATACATCGGCTCCCAGCCCTGCGCCGAGAGCATGGCGTCCAGTTCACCGCGCGACATGCGTGCCAGCAGCGTCGGATTCGCGATCTTGTAGCCGTTGAGATGCAGGATCGGCAGCACGGTCCCGTCGGTGACGCGGTCCAGGAACAGCGACCCGTGCCAGCTGGTGGCCAGCGCGCCCGTCTCGGCCTCGCCGTCGCCGATCATGCAGGCCACCACCAGATTCGGATTGTCCAGTGCCGCGCCGGTGGCGTGCGCGAGCGAGTACCCGAGTTCGCCGCCCTCGTGGATCGAGCCCGGCAGGTGCGGCGAGGCATGGCTGGGCACGCCGCCGGGAAAGGAGAACTGCCGGAACAGTTCCCGCATACCGGCCAGATTCTGGCCCACCTCCGGGTGCCGCAACGAATAGGTGCCCTCGAGCCAGGTCGCCGCGGTCAGCGCCGCCGCGCCGTGGCCGGGACCGAGCACGAACAGCATCTCCTGCCCGGTGCGCATGATGACGCGGTTGAGGTGGGCGTAGGTCAGGGTCACACCGGGCACGGTGCCCCAGTGCCCGATCAGCCGCGGCTTGATGTGTTCGGGCCGCAGCCTTTCGGTCAGCAGCGGGTTGTCCATGAGGTAGATCTGGCCCGCGGCCAAATAGTTCGCCGCCCGCCACCACGCGTCCAGATCGACCAGGTCGTCCCGGATAGCGGTCTCGGCGCCGGGCATCGTCCTCGTCATCGCTTCGTCTCCTCGGGATCCGCGTGTACCACCATCACGGGGCTGTGCGCGTGCTGGACGAGGTGGTGGGCGGTGGATCCGAGCAGCAGGCCGGCGAATCCACCACGGCCGCGGTTGCCGACCACGACCAGCTGCGCGGTCTTCGACAGCTCGGTCAGTTCGGCCGCGGCCCCCGCGACATAGACCCGCCGGGTCACCTCGATGTCCGGGTATTTCTCCTGCCAGCCCGCCAGCCGTTCGGCCAGCACGGCCTCCTCGATACCGTCCAGATCGCCGTTGATCGCCGCGGTCACCTCTCCCGCGTACTGCCCGGTGTCCCAATCGCTCCAGGCGTGCACGGCGATCAGGCCGGTGCCTCGTTCGGAGGCCTCGACGAACGCCGCGGCGATGGCGGCCTCACTGGTCCGGCTGCCGTCGACGCCGACCACCACCGGACCGGAGGTGCGTACGGCGTCGTCCAGATCGGGGTCCGGCCGCACCACGATGACCGCACCGCGCGCATGACTGGTCACCGCGAACAGGGTGGAGCCCAGATGCGCGAGCGTTCCGGCGGTGCCGGACGCGCCGATCACCACCGCGAAGGCGGTCTCGCTGTCCTCGATCAGCAGCTGGGCGGCGGTATCACCGGACATCGACGACGAGACCTCGACCTGCGGGTCGTATTCGCCCGCGGCCAGCACGGCCCGCGTGAGCAGCGTCCGCCCCGCGGCTTTGACACTGTCGATCAACGGCTGGGTGGCGACCGCGTAGGTGCCCACGCCACGGCTGACGCCGACCAGGTCGAGCCCGTGGACCAGGTGCAGTCGCCGCCGGTGCCGCGCGGCGTACTCCACCGCCCACCGCAGCGCCCGCGCGGCTCCCGGTGAGCCGTCCACACCCACCACGACGGGCGCGGAGGCCAGCCGATGCGGATCGTCGTAGTGCTGCTCTGTCATCGTGACCTCCGGGGTGAGGTGAAATCATCTGCGCCCGAACCGGGCTGGTCCTCTCACGGTAGGAACGCCGCCACCCCGGCTGCTGCTGGCGATCGTCCTCGAACCGGGGACCAAAGGCCTCTGCGCGGCGGACCCTGATCACCGGATCGGGACTTCGCCCGCCCTTGGTCACTGCCGGGTCGGGAACAACGGCCCTGCTGCCGGCCCCGCGCCGCGACGAGGCTGGTTGCCATGGATTCTCCCGCACCACCCCACGCCGTCGCCATCGCGGCGCTGGTCCTCGGCTCGGTCATGGTCGTCGCGATCCCCGCGGCCGCCGATTATCTGGTCTTCTGGGCGCGGTTGTACGGCGCGGTGCTGGTCTACCTCGCGTTCGCCGAATATCTGGCGGTCGCGGTGGGGCTGGTCCGCTGGGGTGTCGGTCAGCTGCGTTCCTGATCGCGGCCCGCCACGAAGTCCCGCGCGTCCAGCGGCACCCGTACGGTGGCCCCGGCCGCCAGCAGCTCGGTGATGCCGTCACAGTGGACCTCCACCGGATCGGCGTGTCCCGGATCGGCGGCTACCTCCAGCGCGCCGGCGCTGATTCGGATCGCGAGGCGATGTCCGCGATAGATGATCGAGTAGCGCAACTCCCCCAGTTCCGCGGGCCAGCACGGGTTGAAGATCAGCCGATCGGATCGGATCTCCATCCCGGTGAAGCAGCGCTGCACCAGGTCGATGCTGCCGGCCATGGCTCCCAGGTGAATTCCCTCCTCCGTGGTCCCGCCCTGGATGTCGGTGATATCGGAGTCGAGCACGCGGTCGAAGAATTCCATGGCCTTTCCGCGGTGCGCGCGAGCCAGCACCCAGGCGTGCACCACCGCGCTGAGCGTGGATCCGTGGGAAGTCCGGGCCAGGTAGTAGTCGATGGTCCGCGGGATCATCTCGCCGGGCAGTTCGTAGCCGAGCCGATCGAACATCTCCCGCAGCTCGTCGGCCGAGAACAGGTAGAACAGCATCAGCACGTCGGCCTGCTTGGCGGCCCGGTACCGGTTGACGTCGTCGCCCTCGGCCTCGAGGATGCGATCCAGCCGCTGGATATCGCCGTAGCGCCGCCGGTAACCGTCCCAGTCCAGTTCGGCCAGCAGCTCGTACCCGTCGAACTGACTCAGGACGCCATCGTGGAACGGCACCGCCATGCGCCGGCTCACGTGTTCCCACCGGGCGACCTCACCGGGCGAAACGCGCAGTGATTCCAGCAGTTCCGCCCGCGCCCGCGGGGTCAGCCGGTCCAGCGCGTCCTGGGCGCGCAGCAGGGTCCAGACCGCCATCACATTCGTGTACGCGTTGTCGTCGACGCCGGATCCGGGCGCACCGGGCGAGCCGGTGTGGAATTCGTCGGGCCCGATGACGCCGCGCAGGTGATAGCGGTCGTGGTGGGGATCGTAGTCGGCCAGGCTCCCCCAGTATCGGGCGATCTCGACCAGCAGTTCGGCCCCGTAGTCGGTGAGGAATTCGATATCGCCGGTGACCTGGTAGTACTGCCAGACGTTGTAGGCGATGGCGCTGCCGATGTGGTGGGCGCGCGGGCTCGGATCCGGATTCCAGTGCCCCGACAGCGGATTCAAGTGCAGCAGCTGGCTCTCCTCGCGGCCGTCGGAACCCGACTGCCACGGGAACAGCGCACCGCGCTGCCCCGCCGCCGCGGCCGCGCGGCGGGCCTCGGGCAGCCGCCGGTACCGGTAGCGCAGCAGCCCGCGTGCCAGTCTCGGGAAGCGCGGGTTCAGGACCGGGTACACGAACAGCTCGTCCCAGAAGACGTGTCCGCGATACGCCTCGCCGTGCAGCCCGCGCGCGGGCACCCCCACATCGAGATCGGCGGTGTGCGGCGAGAGCGTCTGCACCAGGTGCAGCAGGTGCAACCGCATCACCCGGCTCGCCCGATCGCCGTCGCCGAAATCGATGCGCAGCCGGTCCCACAGGTGTTCCCAGGCGGCGGTGTGGGATTCGAGCAGGTCGGCGAAGCGGCCGGCGACGCGCAGGGACCGCGCGGCCTCGTCGTCGGGCGCCGAGACGGCATGGTCGCGGCCGGTGACGACGGCCGCGACCTTCTCCAGCACGACCGTGTCCCCCTCGGTCATCGTGACACCGTGGTCGTGCCCGATCGCGCCGTCGAGTTCGACGAGTTCGGTCGCGGGACACAGCTTCACCCCGTCGCGGTGCAGGGTTCCGCGCACGGCGGTCGCCACCGGGATCCCCGACTGCCCGGTGCGCACGACCAGCAGCACCGATTCGGGCGACAGCTCACGCGCCGAGACCGGCTCGAGGTGCTCGCCCGACAACGCGCGATACCGTGCCACCAGGCCGTTGCGCACCGCGCCGTCCACCGTCGACCGGAAAACCACGGTGCCCGACCAGTTCTCGGCCGTCACGGCCGTCTCCAGCGCGCACAGGTGCGGGGCGTGCATGGCCGCGAAGCGGCGTTGCCACACCCGCGTGATCCGACCGGTGGCGTCCCGGAAGCGGAACTGCCGCAGCAGGACCGCCCGCCGCAGATCGAATTCCTGCCGATAGGAGAGCAATTCGACGGTATCGATGTCGAGCCAGTCGCCGTCGCCGACGCGGAAGGTGACCGGCAGCCAGTTCGGCAGGTTCACCAGGCTCTCGTTGTCGACCGTGCGCCCGGCGATCTGGTCGACGAGCCGGTTGTAGATCCCCGCCACGTAGGTGCCCGGATAGTGCTGCTCCCCGGCCGCGCATTCGGGCGCGGCGCCGCGGGTGGCGAGGAAGCCGTTGCCCACCGTGCACAACGCCTCGCGCAGGCGCTCGTGCGCCGGGTCGTAGCCGTCGAAGGCGAACACCCACGAATCCGACACGGCCCCCGCCGATTCGGCCTCGAACAGCCCGGCCAGATCGTCGAGGAACGCGCATACGCCCTCGGGTCCGGGCAGCGCGAAGCGGGCGGCGGTGCGGCGGTCACCGTTCTCGTCGTGGCGGACCGCCACCGCGATCCCCTCCGCCTCGACGGCGTCGAAGGCGTCCTCGTCGGTCAGGTCGTCGCCGAGGTAGATCGGCAGGACGGGGGTGGTGAGATGGCCGAGGATCCAGCGCAGCGCGGTTCCCTTGTCCCAGTCCACGTCCGGCCGCAGTTCCACCACCTTGCGCCCGCCCGTCATCCGCAGGCCCCGGTCGTGCGCCTGCGCGTGCGCCGCGGCGGTCACCGCGGCGACGTGTTCGGGCGGCACCCGCCGGTAGTGCACGGCGACGGCGAACCGCTTGTGCTCCACGAGAACTCCAGGGATCTTACCGAGTGCCCGCCGCAGTTCCGCGGCCGCCGCGGCGAGTGCGAGCTCCGCGCCCGGCGCCGCGTCGTGCACGTAGGTCGTGCCATCCGGAGCCAGCAGCTCGAATCCATGACACCCCGCGTACCAGAGCCCGTCCACTCCCACCCGTTCGCGCAGATCCGTGAGCTCGCGACCGCTCACGATGGCCACCGGGCACCGCGAGGCCAGCCGCGCCAGCGCCGCGGCCGCGCCGTCCACCAGCGTCGCGGCGGCCGGGTCGGGGACGATCTCGGACAGGGTGCCGTCGAAATCCAGTAGAACCGAGGCCTTTTCGGTGTCGAGCAGGTCCCTTACCCGGGCCGTCGTCGCGGTGGGCAGCTCCGACATGCGCCGGAATCCGTCACGCAGCCCCACGCGCGCGAGATCCGGAATCACCACGTCGGCACCGCGCTCGGCGAGCCGGGCCGCGTGCCCACCGCGGTCGACACCGATCACGAGGCCGAAACCACCCGCCCGACCGGCTGCCACGCCCGCCTCGGAGTCCTCCACGACGATGGTCCGTCCAGGTTCGGCATCGAGCCGGCGGGCGGCTTCGAGCAGCATCGCGGGATCGGGTTTGCCCGCCAGACCCAGCTCCTCGGCGACGATCCCGTCCACCCGCACCGGGAACAGGTCGCCGATGCCCGCGGCCCGCAGGACCTCGGCGCAGTTGCGGCTGGCGGAGAAGACCGCGACACCGATCCCCGCGGCCTGCAAGCGCCGGACCAGCGCGACCGTGGCACCGAACGCGGGCACCCCGGCGCGGGCGATCCGCTCCAGGAACAGCCGGTCCTTGCGATTGCCGAGCGCGCAGACCGTGCCGGCGTCCTCGGCGTCGGCGGGGTCTCCGAAGGGCAGTGAAATGCCCCGGGCCGCAAGGAAGTTGGCGACTCCCTGATAGCGGGGAACGCCGTCGACCGAGGTCAGGTAGTCGTCGGCGCCGAACGGCGACAGATCCTCGCCGGTCACCGCCGACCGGTGGCTCAGGAAATCGTCGAAGGTGTCCTTCCAGGCCGCCGCGTGGACCGAGGCGCTGTCGGTCACCACACCGTCCATATCGAAGATCACCGCGTCATGTCGCCGCGCATCGATCAGCGGCGTGGCCTGGGTGTGCTCGTCCACCACTTCAGCGTGCGTCGCGCCCGGCGTGTCGCCAAGGGTCCTGTAGCACCGCACCGAGGACCAATGGCCCCTGCGGCTGGAACCGCGCGCGTCCTAGCGTGAGTCCATGAGCCCACTACCCAGCGGCGACACGATCGAGCAGGCCGTCCGGCTGTCCGGTCGAGCGCCCTCGTTGCACAACAGCCAGCCGTGGCGCTGGGTCTTCGACGGCGCCGCCCTGCACCTGTACTCGGTGCGGGAGCGCATGCTGCCCGCCACCGACGCCTCCGGACGGGAAATGCTGATCAGCTGCGGTGTCGCCCTGGGGCACCTGCGCGCCGCCCTCGCGGGGACCGGATGGCAGACCCGGGTCGCGTACTTCCCCAATCCCACCCGCCACGACCATCTGGCGACGGTGACCTTCGAGCCCGCGCGCTTGGTGACCGACGCCGATCTCGATCGCGCGGCCGCCATCGACAAGCGCTACACCGACCGCCTCCCGTTCACCGCGCCGGAGGGCTGGCGCGATTTCGAACCGGTGCTGCCGGTGGTCGTGGATCCGGTCGACGCCGTGGTCACCGTGCTGCCCCCCGAGGCCCGCGGCGAGCTGGCCCACGCCTCGCGGCTCACCGCCGCGGTGCGCCGCTACGATTCCGGCTATCAGGCCGAATTGCAGTGGTGGGCAGGGCATTCGCTGGCCTCGGAGGGAATCCCCCCGGCCGCTCGGATATCGGCCGAGGAGCGGGAGCGGGTCGAGATGAACCGGGTGCTGCCCGCCGTCGGCGGCGAATCACGCCGCACCGAACTCGATGACGACCACTCCGTCGTCGTGGTCGTGTCCAGCGGCGACAGCCCGGTCGAACTGGTGCGGTGCGGCGAGGCGCTCTCGACGATCCTGCTCGAGTGCACGGTCGCCGGCTACGCCACCTGCCCGGTGTCCCATGTGACCGAACTGCCGCGCAGCCGCGCCATGATCCGCGCGCTCACCGGCAGTGATCAGCAGCCCCAGGTGCTGGTGCGGGTCGGCAGCGTCGCGGCGTCGGACCGCGTGCCGACCCGGACGCCGCGGCTGCCGCTCGCGCGGATCCTCGAGGTCACCGCGCCCGCGAACTCGGCCGCCGAATGATGGCCGGCGCGGCCCTACTGTGTGCCCCGCGAGTTATGTTTGACGTGACAGCCCCAAGCAGATCGGAAGCGGCCATGACCACCGTATTTCTCGTCGACGACCACGAGATCGTCCGCCGGGGGCTCGTCGACCTGCTCGACAGCGACCCGGACATCACCGTCGTCGGCGAAGCGTCCGACACCGCCCAAGCCCTGGCCCGGATCCCCGCCCTGAAACCCGATGTCGCGGTTCTCGATGTGCGGCTGCCCGACGGCAACGGCATCGAACTGTGCCGCGATCTGCTCTCCCGCCTGGATGGGCTGCGCTGCCTCATCCTCACCTCGTTCACGGACGAGCAGGCCATGATGGACGCCATCCTCGCCGGGGCCAGCGGCTACGTCGTCAAGGACATCAAGGGCATGGAACTGGCCAAGGCCATCAAGGAGATCGGAGCCGGCCGCTCCCTGCTCGACAACCGCGCCGCCGCCGCGCTCATGGACCGGTTGCGCCGCAGCACCCAGTCCGACGGCGCCCTCGCCGGGCTCACCGAGCAGGAGCGCAAACTCCTCGACCTGCTCGGCGAGGGTCTCACCAACCGGCAGATCGCCGAGCGCATGTTCCTGGCGGAGAAGACCGTCAAGAACTACGTCTCCCGGCTGCTGGCCAAGCTCGGCATGGAACGCCGCACCCAGGCCGCCGTCTACGCCTCCAAACTGCAGGGCGACCACCCCCGGCCGGTCTAGCTCGAGATCGCGACCGAACGCCGCGCCCGCTGGTCGGGGTGCGGCGTTCATCGTCGTCGCACAACGACCGGTGCCTGCGTCCGCGTTCCCGCAAGCCGACCCCCGAGGCCGGAGCGATTCCGCAGCGAAGGCGGCAGACCGGGCGTCTCCGGCATCGCCGGTCCGGTGATCGTCTCCCATGACTGCAGGTGTCACGTCGCGGCGGAGACTCGAATCGACCGGCGTACAGCGCGATCCGGCATGCGGACCGCCCGCGCCTCGCTGGTGGAACCGCCCGGAACCTCGGGGATCGACCTGCCAATCATGCGTGGCAGTGCCCGGCTACCGCAGTGGCGGCAAGTCCTCGGCTACAAGGCCTTTGGTCCCTGGCGCGCGTGCGTGGGGGCCCTATCGATCCCGGGGATCCCGCGCGACCCTCGAAGACATGTCGATGCACACGCGTGCGGTGGTCGCCGATATCGGGCCGCGCCAACCGGTTCAGGCCCTGTCGGCCGCGTTCGCCGCGTCGCAACCGGTCGACCGGGTGACGACCGTGCTGGCCACCGGTGCCGCCGGCCTGACCGAGGCCGAACGCACCCGCCGAGCGGACCTGTTCGGCCCCAATGCCATTCGCACCCGACGCGTGCGTCTCGGATCGGTCGTGGCCAGGCAGTTGCGTTCCCCGCTCCTGCTACTGCTGGCCGTGACCGCCGCGGTCTCCTTCTTCCTGGGCGAGCGCACCGACGCGGTGGTCATCGGCGTGATCGTGGCCATGTCGGTGGGCCTGGGCACCGTCAACGAGTTCCGCGCCGAGCAGGCCGCCGACGCGCTGCGCGACCGCATCCGGCACCGGGTCGTGGTGGTGCGCGACGGCGCGGCCCGATCGATCGACCTGCTGGAATTGGTTCCCGGCGACATCGTCGAGTTGCGGGCGGGGGAACTGGTGCCCGCGGATCTGCGGCTGCTGTCCGCGACCGGCCTGCACTGCGATGAATCGGTGCTGACCGGCGAGGCCGAACCGGTGCGCAAGTCGCCGGACGCGGTGCCCGCGGGCAGTTCGATCGCCGAACTCACCTCCTGCGCGCTCATGGGCACGGTCGCCGCCTCCGGCACGGGCCGTGGCGTGGTGATCGCGACGGGCGGCGACACCGAGTTCGGGCGTATCGCGGCCGGATTGGCGCACCACGAGCCCGAGACCGAATTCCAGGTCGGGCTGCGCCGGTTCTCGATGCTGCTGGTCCGGGTGGCCGCCGTCCTGACCATCGGTATCTTCGCGGTGAATCTGGTGCTGCACCGGCCGCTGCTGGACGCGCTGATGTTCTCGCTGGCGATCGCGGTCGGGATCTCGCCCCAGCTGCTCCCCGCGGTGGTGTCCACCAGCCTCGCCGCCGGATCGCGGCAGCTGGCCCAGCGCAAGGTGCTGGTGAAGCGACTGGTCTGCATCGAGGATCTCGGCGATATCGAAGTGCTGTTCACCGACAAGACCGGAACCCTGACCGAGGGCCGGATCGAGTTCCTGCGCGCGGTCACCGCCGGCGCTCCGGGCGCCGATCTCATCGCGCTCGGTATGGCGTGCACCGACAGCGCGATCGAGAACGGCGTCCTGGCCGGCGGCGACGCACTCGATACCGCGCTGTGGGCGGCTCCGAACGCGCCCCGGGCGGCCGCGCGACAGTACGCACGGCTGGCGGCACTGGCTTTCGATCATCGCCGCCGCATGGTCTCGGTGCTGCTCGACTCGCCCGCGAGCGGGCGGATCGTCGTCACCAAGGGCGCACCCGAGGCCGTCCTCGCCCGCTGTGCGCAAGTCCCCGAGTCCGCCACCCGAGCCCTCACCGAGGAGTTCGCGGCCGGGCATCGCGTGGTCGCCGTGGCCACCCGGTCCGCGCCCGGGACGACATCGCTGACGGCCGCCGACGAGACCGGGCTCGCGCTGGCCGGATTCCTGGTCTTCCTCGATCCGCCGAAATCCTCTGCCGCAGCGGCGATCAGCCGCCTGACCTCACTCGGCGTCGCGGTCAAGGTGATCACCGGCGATCATCCCGACGTGGCCGCGCGGGTGTGTGAGCGATTGGGTCTGCGAGTGGAGGGGATCCTCTCGGGCGCCGACCTGGATCGGCTCACCGACCCCGAACTCGCCGCGCGGCTGGACACCACAACCGTTTTCGCGCGCATCGACCCCGAGCAGAAGGCCCGCATCGTGCGCGCGCAACGCTCGCTCGGCGTGGACGTCGCTTTCCTCGGCGACGGCGTCAATGACGCGCTCGCCCTGCATGCCGCCGACGTCGGCATCTCCGTCGACGCCGCCACCGACGTGGCCAAGGACGCCGCCGACGTGGTCCTGCTCGAGAAGGACCTGCAGGTGCTCGCCGACGGCGTCACCCAGGGCCGTCGTGTCTTCGCCAACACCATGAAGTACGTCCTGATGGGAACGTCCAGCAATTTCGGAAATATGTTCAGCGCGGCGGGCGCGTCGGCGTTCCTGCCCTTCCTGCCGATGCTGCCCTCGCAGATCCTGCTCAACAATCTGCTCTACGACGCCGGGCAGCTCGCCATCCCCACCGACACGGTCGACGGGGAGCAGCTGGCCCGCCCCGCACGCTGGGATATCGCGCTGATCCGGCGCTTCATGCTGGTGTTCGGACCGATCAGCTCGATCTTCGACTTCGCGACCTTCGCCATCATGCTCTGGGTGTTCCACGCCGGCGAAACCCTGTTCCACACGGGGTGGTTCGTCGAATCGCTGGCCACTCAGACCTTGGTGCTGTTCGTGATCCGCACCCGCAGAACGCCGTTCTTCCGCAGCCGTCCCAGCGCGGTCCTGCTCGCCGCGGCCCTGGCCTCGGTCGGGATCGGCGCGCTGCTGCCCGTGACGCCGCTGGCGTCCGCGCTCGGCTTCGCGCCGCTGCCCGCCGGGTTCTTCGCCGCACTGCTCGCCATGATCCTGGTGTACCTCGCGTTGGCGGAGGCCGCGAAACGCTGGTTCTTCCGCACACCCCCACCCGTACCCGCCGGCCGCGACCGCCGCACCGACCACCGATTGCGGCGTCGCGCAGCGCGTTTCGCGATCGGAACCCACTCCGCGCCGGGGACTTCCGCACAACCGGTACAGGCATTTGGTCCCTAGAGCCCCGCGGCCGGGTGCGGTGTGCTTCCTACATGACACACCACAAGATCTACGAAGAGCAACGCATCCTCGATCGCGTCGAGCTCGCGGACCAATTGCGCGAGCTGGCCGACGAACTCGACGCCCGGGGCGCCATTTCCTACGGCAGCGGCGGCACCACCGGCACGCTCACGCTTCCGGACAAACTGCACGGCGAGGTGGAGATCACGCGTTCCGATCATGACGATCGAACGAAAGTCGTTGCCCGGCTGCATTTCACCGACACCGATACCGACCAGGACACCGGCGTCGACAAGAACGACGACGAGGAATGGGAGATCGACGACCCCTACGCCTGAAGCAAGGTCGAGACGGCTATCCCGCCTTCTTCGCCACGAGCCGCACCCCGGTCACCAGGGTCGGTTCGATGGCGACGATGGAATCCATCATCCCGTCCACCCACGGCCGCAGCGTCGCCTCGTAGCGGGCGACGCGCTCGGGATCGGTCACCGGGCGGGCGATGCCCGTCACCACCACCGACCACCCGAGCTGTTCGACCGGATCGATGTCGTCGGCCTCATAGGCGACGACGACGTTCTCGTCCGCGCGCACCGTCGAGGTGAGCCGCGAGGTGAGCCGGGTTCGTACGATGACGATCTCGCCCTCGTCGACCAGGTGATTCACCGGCCGCACAGCGGGCAGCGCGTCCCGGGTGAAGATCACCCGCCCGAACGGCACGCTCGCCAGCAGCCGCAGCGCCTCCTCGCGGCCCATGGCCACGGTGGCGCGGAGACCGAACGATCGCTCGGCGGGCCCGTTCACGCGAAGGCTCCGGCGACCCGGCGCGCCCGCGGGCCGGATGCCTCCGGCCACCAGCGCATTCGGACCGATCGAGCCTCGTACGCGCGCATGAACTGACAACCTTTCCTCACGGTCCCCTGACACGATGCGTTCCCCCGAGATTCCATGTCATCACCGATACCGGCCGGACTCACAGGGCCGAAGGTCCCGTCTCGGACGTCCTTCGGGCACCGAGCGGCGCCTACCGGGCGCCGAGCCCGTTCAGCAGAACCGCTTCGAGGAAGCCTGGAACCTGGCGCGCGCCCATGTGGCCTTCGAGGGTGAGTTCCCACGCGGTCTCGGCCAGTCCGCAGAACGTGGAGGCCAGCCAGGTCCCGGGCATGTCCTTGCGGAGCACACCGGCGTCCTGGCCCGCGACCAGCAGGGCGACGATTCTGGTGAAGATCTCCTCCGATCGCGCGGTCGGCTCGCCCAGAGCGTCCGGCTCGACATAGACGAGGTTCCACAGCTGCGCGAACGGCTGGTACTCCCCGATCAGCAGATGCAGCACCCCGTCGACGGCGTGCCCGCCGCTTTCCGCCCGGGTCAGGACGCGATCGCAGTCGTCGAGGATCTTCTCGGCCATCGCCTGGACCAGCACCTGCCGGGTCGGGAACAGGCGCGTCAGCGTCGCCCGGCTGATTCCGGCGCCGGCGGCGAGGACCTGCATCGACGCCCCGCGATCTTTGGCGAGTACCGGGATCGCCGAGTCGAGGACTTCCATGCCATCGGTACGCATCGTTGAATGAACTCCATCAGTCTCGTTTGACACACCGATGTCTCAATGTAACCTTTGGTGTACCAATTCATCATTTTACGAGGTCGTGCGGAACCGGCTCGAATGCGAGCATCCACGACAGATCGGTCGGCACTCATGACGATGCACCGGCGCGGATTCCTGCGGACAACCGCCCTGTCCGCCTTGGCCTTTGCCGCGGCTGCCGCTTGCGACGACTCGGATACCGCGCCGCCCACAGGCGCACAACGGCGCGTCATCGTCGTCGGAGCGGGGATCGCGGGCTTGGCCGCGGCCCGATCGCTCGCCGATCAGGGCCACGACGTCCTCGTGGTCGAGGCGCGGGATCGAATCGGCGGCCGCGTGTGGACCAGCGCCCGTTGGTCCGACGCGCCCGCGGACCTGGGCGCAACCTGGATTCACGGCGTCGACGGCAATCCGATCACCGACCTGGCCCGCCGAGCCGGCGCCGCCACCGTGTCGACCAGCTACGACAACGGCACGGACTACGGAACAGACGGGCATCCGGCCGACGACGCCACGACAGCCGCGATCGGGCGATGGCGGTCACGGGTCGCGAAAGCACTGCGCGACAACCAGGATCGCGACGACGAGGAAGACCGTGACGCGTCGGTGCGGGCGGTGGCACAGCAAGCGGTGAACTGGCCGTCGCTCGCCGACCCGGACAAGGCACTGGTCGCCTCCGTGCTCAACGATTACGAGCACGAGTACGCGGGCGGCGTCGACGAGCTGTCCAGCCTGTACTTCGACAGCGACGCGAAGATCAAGGGCAAGGACGTCCTTTTCCCCGGCGGATTCTCCGCGATCCCCGCGTTCCTCGCCACCGGCCTGAGCGTGCGGACCGGACAGGTGGTCGAGCGCATCGATTGGAACGACGCCGGGGTCACCGTCGCCACGCGCGACGACACCTTTCGCGGCGACCACGTCGTGGTCACGCTGCCGCTGGGTGTATTGCAGAGCGGCACCGTCGAATTCACTCCCGGCCTGCCCACCGACAAAGCCGCCGCCGTCGAAAAGCTCGGGATGGGTGTTCTCGACAAGTGCTATCTGCGATTTCCCGCGAAGTTCTGGCCTGACACCGACTGGCTGACCTACATACCCGGCCTCGACAAAGCTGGGCAGTGGGGACAGTGGGTCAACTTCTCCCGCGCCGCCGGGCAGCCGATCCTGCTCGGATTCAACGCCGCCGACTTCGGTCGCGCGAGTGAAAGCTGGTCCGATGCCGACCTGGTCGCCGGTGCGATGAGCACACTGCGCACGATCTACGGATCCGGCATCCCGGCGCCGCTGGACTACCAGATCACGCGCTGGGCGCACGACCCCTACGCCCACGGCTCCTACTCGTTCAACAAGATCGGATCGACCCCGGTCATGCGTGATCATCTGGCAGCGGGTATCGACGAGCGGGTCCATTTCGCGGGCGAGGCGACCCACCGCGACTCGTTCGGAACCGTCCACGGCGCGTACGCGTCGGGGTTGCGCGCCGCGCGGCGGATCACCGGCTGAGGAGTCCAAAGACAGCCCCTTCCGAGGGACTGTGGCCCTGTGGCGTGTCCGATCGATGCGGTGCACTTCAGAGGTACTCGATCCAGCCGGAAGGGAGCATCATGGTGCCCGAGACACGGAATCGGCCGCGGTGGGAGCAGCACACCGGGATCGTGAACGCGATGCTGCTGGGCGCGACGATCGCGCCGCTGCTGGCCGGGGCGGTGGCCCGGGTCGCCGGTGCGGTCGAGATCGCCCGGTGGTGCTGGGCCGCGGGCACGGTGGTGGCGATCGTGCCGGCGTTGTGGTGGGTGGTCTCGGCGCTGCGCCGAGGTCGCGCCGGGGTCGATCTCATCGCGGTGCTGTCACTGGCCGGCACGCTGTGGGTGCACGAGTATCTCGCGGGCGCGTTGATCGCGGTCATGCTCAGCGGCGGGCACGCGCTCGACGCCGCGGCCGAGCGACGGGCGACTCGGGATCTGCGGGCCCTGCTCGAACGTGCGCCTCGGTCGGCACGGCGGCGACGCGGGGCGGTGGTGCACGTCGTCGGCCTCGACGAGATCGCCGCGGGCGACATCCTGGTGGTCGCCGCCGGAGAGGTCGTGCCGGCCGACGGCCGGATTCTGGATTCGGTTGCCGTGCTGGACGAATCGGCGTTGACGGGTGAGCCGTTGCAAGTCGAGCGGTCCGCCGGGGAACCGGTGCGCAGCGGCGTGCTCAATGCCGGCGGTGTGTTCGAGATGCGGGCCACCGCGACCGCCGACGACAGCGCGTACGCCGGAATCGTGCGGCTGGCCCGCGAAGCCGGTGCGGCCACCGCGCCCACGGTCCGGCTGGCCGATCGCTATGCCGCGTGGTTCCTGCCCCTGACCCTGGCGGTCGCCGGGGCGTCCTATTGGTTCAGCGGGTCGCTCACCCGGGCGGTGGCGGTGCTCGTGGTCGCGACACCCTGCCCGTTGCTGCTCGCGGCGCCGGTCGCGATCGTGTCGGGACTGTCCCGAGCGTCCCGGATCGGCGTCGTGGTCCGCGGCGGCGGAGCACTGGAGAACCTCGGCCGCGCGACCACTCTGGTGATGGACAAGACCGGTACCGTTACCGCCGGGCGGCCCGTCGTCACCGAGGTGGCCGCGGCCCCCGGCACGGATCCCACGTGGCTGCTGCGGCTGGCCGCCTCGGTGGATCAGCTGTCCCCGCATGTGCTGGCCGCCGCGATCGTCACCGAGGCCCTGTCGCGCGGCCTGCCGCTCGAGGTCGCCACATCGGTTTCCGAGCGTGCCGGCCACGGTGTGAGCGGCGTGGTCGACGGCCGCCGCGTACAGGTCGGCAAACTGCCCGACGCCGCGGCCGTCCCGGAATGGGCCCGGCCGGTCATGAATCGGGCCCGGCTGGATTCCGCCGCGATCGCCTGGATCACCGTCGACGACGAGCCGCTCGGCGCCGTGCTGTTGCGAGATCCGTTGCGGCGCCATGCTCCCCGCACGCTGCGCCGGCTCCGTGAGGCGGGACTGAACCGGCTCGTCATGCTGACCGGTGACCGCCCCGAACCGGCCCGGGAAGTCGCCACCGTCCTGGGCCTGGACGAGGTGTACGCGGATCAGAGTCCGGCCGACAAGGTCGAGGCGGTCCGGCGGGAGAGCGATCGGCAGGTGACGGTGATGGTCGGCGACGGCATCAACGACGCTCCGGCCCTGGCCGCGGCCACGGTCGGGGTGGCCATGGGCGCGCGCGGATCGACCGCCTCGTCGGAGGCCGCCGATATCGTCCTCACCACCGACCGGCTGGATCGCCTGGCCGACGCGATGGACATCGCCCGCCGGTCGCGGCGGATCGCGGTGCAGAGCGCGACGGTCGGGATGGGTCTGTCGCTGCTGGCCATGGTCGTCGCCGCCTTCGGATGGCTGCCGCCCGCGGCCGGTGCGCTGCTCCAGGAGGCGATCGACGTCACCGTGATCCTCAACGCGCTGCGAGCGCTGCGCTCCGCCCCCGCGAGCGGGCGCGCCGTGCCGGCCGACACCGACGAACTGCTGCGACGTTTCGCCGCCGAACACGAGACACTGCGCGACACGCTCTCCGCATTGCGCGCGGTGGCCGACCGGATCGCCGAGCACCCCGACGCCGAAGCACTGAAGGCCCTCGAGACCGCCCACCGCTTCCTGCTCGACGATCTGCTGCCCCACGAACGGGCCGAGGAGACACAGCTCTACCCGGCGCTGGCCGGGCCGCTCGGCGGATCGGAGGCGACGGCCACCATGAGCCGGGCACACGCCGAGATCCAGCGGCTGACCACGCGAATCGGTACCCATCTCGAATTCGCCCGGGCCCGTGGCGGTTTCGACCCCGGCCAGATCGACGATCTGCTCGCGTGCCTCTACGGCCTCCACGCGGTCCTGCGACTGCACTTCGTGCAGGAGGAGGAGAACTTCTTCGTTCTCGCCGCCGACGAATCGTTGTGATGATCGCCCGCCCGGGCCGAAGTCTGATCGCCGCGAGTGCGCCGCTACGCCGTTGTGGCGGGCCATTCGCTCGGGCGACGCCGTTGTCGCCCTTCGAACTTCGAACCGGGAACTTCTGGCTGATACGACAAGTCTGCTCCCGGTGAGCCGCGTCACACAGCGTCGAAGGTAGGCGTTCACGATGCTCTTGGCCCCGCCCGCGATTCCGCAGAGGTCGGCCGATCCCGGGACTTAGGTCCTCCCGCGGCGCTCGCCGCGCCGCGATCATCGACTTGTTCCAGCTCCACCGGGACCTTCGCCTCTGGAGCCGCGCCCGGCCCGTGCGCAGGCTGAAGACACCACTATCGAAGGAGGCCTGCGATGGAGTACCGGGTCAACGTCTGCGAGACACCGCCCCAGGCGGTGCTGCGCATACCGTTGGAGATCCGCCCGGACCTGTTGAGCGAGGGCATCATCAGCGGCATGGGCCGGCTCACCGAGGTCGCCGAGAAGGCGGGGCTCACCGCGAACGGCGCACCGATGATCACCTTCCACCGGGAGCTGCCCGCCGAGGAGGCCATCATCGTCGACTTCGGACTGCCGATCGAAGCGGCCCCGGCACTGGGTCCGAGCTCCGGCGCCGAACTGGTCATCCAATCCCCGACGCTGGTGGCTCGCACCAGCCACCGGGGCGGCTACGGCGACATCGACGCGGCCTACCGCGCCCTGCGCGAGTGGTTGCAGCAGGCCGGATACCGCCCCGTCGGGCCGCCGACCGAGGCCTACCTGATCGGGCCGGACGAAGTGAACGACCCCAGGCTGCTCATCACCGAGATCCGGATACCGGTCGCCCCCGCCCCGGCGATCGCGGTCCATCTGCCGATCACCTTCCCCGATGCGGTCGAGCGAACTCGAACAGCGTTGCGGGAGAACGGATTCGGTGTCGTCACCGAATTCGACGTGCAGGCGGCGCTGCGGGAGCGGACCGGTCAGCACATCGAGGAGTACCTGATCTTGGGTGTCTGCAATCCGCAGCTCGCGGGCCTGGCGTTGGCGACCGACCGGGAGGCCGGGCTGCTGATGCCCTGCACCGTGGTGGTGCGGTCCGACGAGACCGGCGTGCTGGTCGAGGCCGTCGATCCCACCCTGCTCGTCCAGGTCCTGGCCCGGCCCGAACTCGCCACCTCGGCCGAGGAGGTTCGCCGGATGCTCGCCGGGGCGCTGGCGGTCCTGGCCCAGCCCGCCGCCGCCGCAGGCTGACGGCGATGCCGGGGACCATGGTCCCGGCCGACGCGGGTAGGAGTCCTCTCACCGAATTTCGGCTGTGCGAGCACGCTCGACTCATGGAAAACAACACCGCACGCATCGCCGTCGTCTACGCCACCGCCCAAGGGTCCACCCGCGAGATCGCCGACTACATCGGCGCCTCCCTCGCGGCCCGCGGCGCGACCGTCGAGGTCGCCGACGCCGAACACGCACCCGATCCGACCCGCTTCGACGCCGTCATCCTCGGCAGCGCCGTCCACGACCGGGCCCTGCTGCCCGAGCTGGGCGACTACGTCCGCTCCCACCGCCACGAACTGCGCGCGCGTCCGGTGTGGCTGTTCAGCGTCGGCCTGGGTCCCGCCCTGGTCGGCCCGATCGGACACCTGATCGGCCGCGTCGTCCCGAAAGAGATTGCCGCGCTGCGCGACACGATCACCCCGCGCGACTACCGCGCGTTCGCCGGCCATTACGAACGCGCGGGCGTCTCGGTGTCGGCGCGCACCCTCTACCGCCTCATGGGCGGCCCGCGCTACGGCGACCTCCGCGACTGGACCGCCATCACGGCCTGGACCGACGACATCGCCGGAGAGCTGAAACTGCCGCGGGCGCAGGCCATCCCGACCCACCCCTGACCTTTTCCGCGAGAGAGGCCACGCCGATGAGTCACCACACCGATCCCTTCGGTCCCGCCATCCACACCGGCAATATCTGGCTGCGCACCGTCGCCGACCGGCTCGACACCGACCGGATGGCCGCGCACCAAGCGCTGCGCGCCTGGCTGCACACGGTGCGCGACCGCCTCGATATCGGCGCCGCCGCACATCTGAGCGCGCAACTGCCGACCCTGCTGCGCGGCGTCTACTACGAGGGCTGGACGCCGGGACGCGTTCCGGTGCCGCACGATCCGCAGTCGTTCCTGCACCAATTCGCCCGTTCGGCGGACATGTCGGTGCACGAGGCGAGGCGGTCGGCCGCGGCGGTCACCGACGCGCTGGCGCAACTGTTCTCCCCCGGCCAGCTCGACCACGTCCTGGCCCAGCTCCCCGCACCGCTGCGACGGTTGCTGCTCGGCGCCGACTTCAGCGACATCCTCACCGCGGCGGGCATTTTCGAGGCTCCCGAGGTCCGCCCGTGACCATTCGCCACGCGCCCCTGTTCGTCATCGCACTGCCCTTCGTCGTCACCGGCCTCGAATTGACCGGCGCGTCGCCGACGGTGCTGCTGTGCGCCTTGCTCGTCCTCACCATCCCGATCCTGGGGCTGCTGCTACTGCCGGGATCGAACAAGAACTGGAGTAGTCATGGGTGACTTCGTCGCGACCTTCGATGAACTGCGGCTGACCGACACCGACCGCGCCGGCGGCAAGGGAGCCAACCTCGGCGAGCTCGTCGCCGCGAAGCTCCCGGTGCCACCGGGTTTCGTGGTGCTCGCCGCCGCCTACCAGGAGGTGATCCGGGCCGGAGCCCACGGCCCCGAACTCGACGAGCTGCACACGCGCGGGCTCGCCGCGGCGGCGGGGGCCACCCGCGCCGCCGGACAGCAGCTCGACGAGCTGTGCCGCCGCATGCGCGAACTCGTCCACGACACCCCCATCCCGCCGTCGGTCCGCGACGCCGTCCTGTCGGCCTACCACCGGCTCGGCGACGACGTCCTCGTGGCGGTCCGGTCCTCGGCGGTCGGCGAGGACAGCGCGACCGCGTCCTTCGCCGGAATGAACGTGTCACGCACCAACATTCACGGCGACGACGAGGTGATCACCGCGCTCTCGGACTGCTGGGCGTCGCTGTTCACGCCGCGAGTCCTGACCTATCGGGCGCGGCGCGGCATGCACGAGCACCCGGAAATGGCCGTGGTGGTGCAGCGCATGGTCACCGCCCGCACGGCCGGGGTCGCGTTCACCGCCGACCCGGCCGGCGGCTCGCGCGATCGCCTCGTCATCGAGGCGGCGCGCGGCCAGGGCGAGGTGGTGGTGTCGGGAGCCGTCACGCCCGACACCTACGTACTCGACGCCGCGGGGCCGACGCTGCTCGACAGCCGGATCGGCCACCAGAGCTTCGTCATCGTGGCCGGTCCCGACGGCGACCGGCGTGTCCAGCTCTCCGAGTCCGAGGCCCAGGCCCCTGTGCTGACCGAGGACCAGGCCCTGGCCGTGGCGCGGCTCGCGCTCGAGGTGCAGGCGCACCACGGCGGCCGCCCCCAGGACGTCGAATGGGCCTTCGACGATCACGACCTGTGGCTGGTGCAGGCGCGACCCATCACGACGATGCCCGACGACGTCGACGCGAAACCGCCCATGGCGCACACCGTCGAGGGCCGGGTCCTGGCGCGCGGGCTGGCCGCGGCGCCCGGTCGCGCCACCGGACCGGTCCGGGTATTGCGTTCTCCCGCCGAAGGTTCCGCACTCGGTGACGGGGAGATCCTGGTCGCCCCCATGACCAACCCGGACTGGCTGCCGACCCTCTCGCGGGCCGCCGCCGTGGTGACCGACAGCGGCGGCATGACCTGCCACGCCGCCATCGTGGCCCGCGAACTCGGCATTCCGTGCATCGTCGGCGCGCGCACCGCCACCGCGCAGCTCGCCACCGGTGAGGAGGTCACCGTCGACGGTTCCGCGGGTCAGGTCTACGCCGGAAACCGGCTGCCCGCCGCGGTCACGGCCGTCCCCCGCGCGGTCACGGCTGTCGCCGTGCCCGAGGCCACCGCCACGCGGGTCTACGTGAACCTGGCGCTGCCCGAGGCCGCCGAACGCGTCGCCGCCACCGATGCCGACGGGGTCGGCCTGCTGCGCGCGGAGGTCCTGCTGACCCAGGCGCTCGGCGGGCGGCACCCGCGGGACCTCATCGCCCGTGGCGAGGACGAGAAATTCATCCAGAGCATGACCTCCTCGATCCTCCGGATCAGCTCCGCGTTCGGTACCAGACCTGTCATCTATCGCGCCAGCGATATGCGCAGCAACGAATTCCGAGCCCTGGAAGGAGGCGGGCGCTACGAGCCCAGCGAGCACAATCCGATGATCGGCTTCCGGGGCTGCTACCGCTATGTGCGCCAACCCGAGATGTTCCGGCTGGAACTGGCCGCCCTGGCGCGGGTGCGTGAACAGACCCCGAACGTGCACTTGATGATTCCGTTCGTCCGCACCCGCTGGGAACTCGAAGCCTGCCTGGAGTTGGTCGACGGCAGTCCGCTGGGCCGCCAGCGCGGCCTGCATCGCTGGGTCATGGCCGAGGTGCCATCGGTGGTGTACCGGCTGCCCGAGTACGTGGAGCTCGGGATCGACGGAATCTCCATCGGCAGCAACGATCTCACCCAGCTCATGCTCGGCGTGGACCGCGATTCCGAGGAGTGCGCCGAACTGTTCGACGAATCCGACGACGCCGTCCTCGACGCGATCGAGCAGATCGTCACCAGCGCGCGACTGCTGGGCATCACCTCCTCGCTGTGCGGCCAGGCGCCCTCCACCCGACCGGAATTCGTGGAGCACCTGGTGCGGGCCGGGATCACCTCGGTCTCGGTCTCCCCGGACGCGGTCGAGCGCACCCGGCGCGCCGTCGCGGCGGCCGAGCGGCGCGTCCTGCTGGACCACGCGCTGGCCATGCGGTCGGGGAGGTGATCGCCGCTCGGCTCTCGTTGTACAGGTCACGCGCTACAACCGAATTAGAATCGGCACCGACCTAGAATCGGGGCAGGCCGTAACGGACAAATCGTGCGCGGATCCCACACGTACAGGAAGACGATATGACCGTTGAGCCCCAGGACGGCTCCTACTCGGTGCGCGAAACCCTCTCCCAGCTCCGGCTGCGGGAATTGCTGGTAGAGGTCAAGGACCGGGTGGAGCTGATCATCGACGCCCGCGACCGCATGGACGGCCTGGTCGAGGCCATGCTCGCGGTCACCTCGGGGCTCGATCTCGACCAGACGCTGCGCACCATCGTGCACACCGCCATCAGCCTCGTCGACGCCCGCTACGGCGCCCTCGGCGTCCGCAGTCAGGATCAGCACGGGCAGGATCCGCTCGAGCAGTTCATCTACGAGGGCATCGACGAGGCGACGCGCGCCGAGATCGGCGAACTGCCCGAGGGCCGTGGCGTCCTCGGATTGCTGATCACCCAGCCCAAGACGATCCGTCTGGACAACATCGCCGATCATCCGTCGTCGGTGGGTTTTCCGGCCAACCACCCCGCGATGCGCACCTTCCTGGGTGTCCCGGTCCGGATCCGCGACGAGGTCTTCGGCAACCTGTATCTCACCGAGAAGGCCGGCGGCCAGCCGTTCACCGAGGACGACGAGGTGATCGTGCAGGCGCTCGCCGCGGCCGCGGGCACCGCCATCGACAACGCGCGGCTGTACCAATCCAGTCGCAGCCGGCAGGCCTGGATCGAGGCGACGCGCGATGTCGCCACCGAATTCCTCGCCGGAACCGATGCCGGGGAGGTCCTCGCGCACGTCGTCGTGCACGCGCGCACGCTGACCGACTCGGCCTGGGCGTTCCTGGCGGTCGACGACGAACCCGACAGCGACCCCGACGCGGTGGAGGGGCTGCGGATCAGCCACTGCTCCGGGCCCGATGGCAGGACCCACAGCGGATTCGCCCGCACCGCCGGAACCACTGTCGGGCGAGCGTTTCGCCAAGGCCTGCCCCAATGCCCGGAAGCCGGTGAGGATCTCGGTCTCGACGCCGAACTCGTCGCCGGTCCGTCGCTGGTCCTGCCGCTCAACGCGCAGGACTCGACCTTCGGGGTGCTGGTCATGGTCCGACCGGTCGGCGCGCCCCCGTTCTCGGACGAATTGCAGGGGCTGGCAGCGGCCTTCACCGGTCAGGCCGCCCTGGCCATCCAGCTGTCCGAAGCGCAGCAGCGCATGCGGGAGCTCGACGTGCTCACCGATCGTGACCGCATCGCCCGGGACCTGCACGACCACGTCATCCAGCGGCTGTTCGCGGCCGGGCTGAGCCTGCAGGGCACCGTGGCCCGCGCCCGCTCGGCCGAGATCCGGGAACGGATCTCCGATGTCATCAACGATCTGCAGGATGTGGTGCAGGAGATCCGGACCTCCATCTTCGATCTGCACGGCGGCGCCGAGGGCAGCACCCGGCTGCGGCAGCGGATCGAGGAGGTCATCCGCAAGCACACCGCCGATACCGGGCTGCGCACCTCGTTGCGCATCTCCGGACCGCTGTCGGTGGTAGCGGCCGAGCTGGCCGATCACGCCGAAGCCGTGGTCCGCGAAGCGGTCTCCAACGCCGTCCGGCACGCGCACGCCGAGACCGTCGCGGTGACCATCGACGTCTCCGACGATCTCACCGTCCTGATCGCCGACGACGGCCGCGGCATTCCCGCCGGCATCACCCCCAGCGGCCTGCAGAACCTGACCCGCCGAGCCGAACAGCTGGGCGGCACGTTCTCCTTCGGCGCCAACCCCGACGGCGCGGGGACCCTGCTGCGCTGGGCCGTGCCCTTGCAGTGACCGGACCCGATCGCGGGCGCGCCGCCCACCCCTCAGGGAGTTGACGACGCGCCCGCTCCGGCCGGATCACTCGCCGCGCACGATGATGATCGGGCAGTCCACCGCGTGCAGCAGGGCGTTGCTGGTGGAGCCCAGCAGCATGCCGAGGAACCCGCCGCGACCGTGGCTGCCCACGACCACCAGCTGCGCGTCCTCGGCCTCGTCCAGCAGCGAGCGAACCGGCCTGTCCTGCACCAGGATTCGCCGGACCGGGACGTCGGGGTAACGCTCGGCGTATCCGGCCATCTCCTCGGCGAAGGTCGCGTGCTCCTGCTCCTCGAGCGTCTCCCAGCCGGCGATCGGCATATAGGGCCCGGTGACGTCGCTCCACGCGTGCACCGCGGTCAATCCGGTCTTGCGCAGCGACGCCTCCTGGAAAGCGAGCTCCACCGCCGCGACGCTGTTCGAGGTGCCGTCGACGCCGACCAGCACCGGCTGCCGGGCCGAAACGGGGTCGGCCGCCGCGGTCGAGTGGATCACGGCCACCGGACAATTCGCGTGATGGGCCACCGCCGAGGCGACCGAGCCGAGCAGGCCCCGCCGGAACGCGCCGAGCCCGCGGCTGCCGAGCACCATCATCCGGGCATGCCGCGACAGCCCGATCAGGTGCGGGATGATCGGCTCGGTCGTCACCTCCGACGACATCTCGACGCCTTCGCCGGTCAGCGTCTCCGACGCGATCCGGGTCGCCTCACCCACGATCCGCTCGCCTTCGGATTCGAGCCACGCGATGTTCTCGGCGCTGAGCACCGCGGTCGGCGACGGACCGACCGGCGGGCAGATGGAGGTGACGATCCGCAGCGGACAGCCGTGCCGGGCGGCGTCGAGCGCCGCCCACGCCACGGCCTGGTAGGCGACGGCCGAACCGTCCACCGCGACGACGATCGCGGGATTCGGATTCGCCTGCGGGGCAGTGTTCTCGGTCATGATGATCTCTCCTGTTTCCGTGTCCGGCAAGTGTTTCCGTGTCCGGCAAGGGTTCTCAGCGCTCGCCGGACGAGTTCGCGGGCTCGAGCGGCCGCACCACGTCGGCCAGGGGCAGCCGGGGGGTGGCCGGGACCGGGACGGCACTGGTCGCCGCCCAGCCCATGCGAACGATCAGCTGCGGATAGCCGAAGTTGCCCAGCAGATCCCGGCGGATTCGCGTCCGCACCCCGGTGATCTCGAGCGGTTCGCTCAACGCGCAGGTGGCCAGTCCCCGCGCCGTGGCTTCGAGCAGGACGGCGCTGGCCGCCTCCCCCGCGCCCAGCCAGGCGCGCAGGTCGTCGGTGCCGGTGCACACCAGCAGCATCCGGGCCGCCTCGTCGGTGTCGCGAACAATCGCCTCGGGCAGGCGCGGATCGCCGAAGGGCCGCACGGTCGGGTCCGACGAGGCGACCGCGTTGCGCGCGGGAACCCCCTCCGGGCTGGCGTGATGTCCGCTCCACCGCGCGAGTTCGGCGGTGTAGGCCGCGTCACCGCGGTGCGCGGTCGCCGCGTCGACGAAGGCGCGCATCAAGCGGGCGTGCTCGCCGGCCGCGTCGACTTCGCGGACCTGGACTCCCGATACCGCCGCTCCGGCGGCGGCGATCGCCGACACCTGCGCCGATGGCACCTCCCACGAGGTGAAGCGCCGACGGTCACTGCGCCGCTGCGCGATCGCGCGAGCCACCCGCACCGCGGCCTGGTCCACGGTGCCCGGCCGCAACTCCACCGACGCGAGGTGCCGCGGCTCCGCGGGGTTCGGGAACCGGTGCACGACCGGCTCCCAGCCGAACGCGCGCAGCGCGACCTGCAGATGATGCAGCGCCGCACCGCAACTCACGACGAGCTCCCGGCTGTCGGGATCGGTGGTGGGCAGGCGCCGGCTGTCATCGGCGTACAGGTGCACCGTGGTGTCCCCGACCCGCCACAGCCACGGCTGGGTGTTGTGCACCGACGGCGCCCGCACCGCCAGCGCCAGGGCGGCGCGGACGGTATCGAGATCGGGGTGTTTCGACATCGCTTGTCCTTCCTCGGAATTCGCGTTGATGTTGCCTTCAGCATGGTCCGATCCGGGACCGCCGGTGACGGCCGAAAGTCACCGTCGCGCGGGTTCTTCGTCCCGGTTTCGCGAGGGCTGACGGACCACCACCACCGGGCACGGCGCCGTGTGCAGCAGCGCGGTGCTCACCGAGCCCAGCAGCATGCCGGTGAACCCGCTGCGGCCGTGACTGCCGACCACCACCAGCTGGGCCGATTCGGCATGGTGGAGCAGCACCCGCACGGGGGTGTCCCACGCCAGGACCCGGCGCACCGTCACCTCCGGGTAGCGCGCGGCGTACCCGGCCAGCGCGGCTCCCAGCAACACGTCCTCGGTCTTCTGGATCGACTCCCAGCCCAGGACGGGCGCGTCGAAGCCGGTGGCGTCGTTCCACGCGTGCACCGCGACCAGATCGACCTTGCGCCGCGACGCCTGCGCGAAGGCGAATTCGATGGCCGGCTCACTGTTCGCCGATCCGTCCACGCCGACCACCACCGGCTTCCGCGCCGACTCCGGCTCGGTTTCGGCAACACCGTGCACGATGGCCGCCGGGCAGTGCGACTGCCGTGCCACCACGGAGCTCACCGACCCCAGCACCGCCCGCCGGACCGCGCCGAGCCCCCGGTTGCCGACCACCAGCACCTGCGCCCGGCGCGAACGCTCGATCAAGGCCGTGGTGATCATGTCGAAGATGAGTTCGGTTCGGATGTGCAGGCTTTCGCTCGGCACGGCATGGCGGGCGATCCGCGCGGCGTCGGCCAGCACCTGCTGTCCCTGCGCCCGCAGATCCCGCATGTCGTCGGGGCCCAGTTCCATCGCGCCCGGCACGATCGGATTCGCGTACGAGGTCACGATGTGCAGCGCGCAGCCCCGCATGTCCGCCTCGACGGCGGCCCAGGCCACCGCCTGATACGAGATCTCGGACCCATCCGTGCCGACGACGACCCCCAGGTCGTCATGACCCGCGGGGTCGATATCCGGCGCGGGAACGGCATTGTCTTCCATGGCATCTCCTGAATCGGTGGTGCCCCGAGCATCCCGCCCGGGCCGGACCGGCCACAGGGGACAACGTCACACTCCGGCGGGCCGTCCTCCCCCACCGGCCGGGGCCGCCACCCGGGACTCACGCAGGTTCGCGGCCACTTCCGCCTCCCACGCCTCGTTGGCCCGGGAGGTATCGACCTCGAATTCGAACCGCTGCCGCGCTCTCGGGTCGATGGCGGCGACATCGGTGTAGAACTGCTCGTACCAGCGGCGCAGCTGGTAGATCGGGCCGTCCTCGTCGCACAGCAGCGGATTCTCGATCTTGGTCTTGTGTTTCCAGATCTCCACGTCCTGCAGGAAGCCCGCGGCGATGCCCTCGGTCATCTTGGCGGCCAGGCGGTCGGCCGCGTCATCGGACAGGCCGCGCGGCTTCTCGAGGGTGATGCCGTACTGCAGGACGAACGAGTCCTGGCTGACCGGATAGTGACAGTTGACCAGCACGCTGCTCACCTCGAACCCGCCGTAGTTGTTGAGCAGTGTGTTGATCATGTACGACGGCCCGAAGTAGGACGCCTGCGACGTCAGCAGGGTGTCGCCGCCGTACTTGGCGCCGGTCGCCACATCCGGGCGCCCCTTGGTTTCCAGGTACTGCGTGGCGATCTCGCCCTCGAAGACATTCTTGAAGAAGGTCGGGAAGGCGTAGTGGATGTAGAAGAAGTGCGCCATGTCGACGATGTTGTCGATGATCTCGCGGCAGTGGGAGCCCTCGATGCGGATCGAACGCCACGTCCACGGGGTCCACCCGGGATCCATGGTGTCGAGGCCGGCGCCGGCGGCGTCGATGTACGCGCCCGGGGCGTACGGGATCGTCACCCCGGGTGCGGGCGGATTGCCCTCGTGGTCGTGCCAGACGAACAGCTGACCGTTGCGTTCCAGGGTGAGCCACGAGCGCGTGCGGGCCAGCGGCGGCACCCGTCGCGCGTACGGGATGTCCTTGCACCTGCCGTCGCCGCCCCAGCTCCAGTCGTGGAACGGGCAGGCGATGTTGTCGCCCTTGATCTTTCCCGTCGCGAGGTCTCCGCCGAGATGGCGGCAGTACGCGTCGAGCACCTTCAGCTCGCCCCCGCCGTCGGCCCAGACGACGAGCTTGGTCCCGAACGCCTCGACCGCATGCGGTCGGCCGTCCCGGAAGGAATCGGCGAGGCCGAGGCAATGCCATCCGCGGGCATATCGGCTGGGCGCGGAGCCCACGTCGATATCGCGGACCTTGCCTGCGAAGCCCTGCGGGTTCGCCACCATCACACACTCCTCGCAATTAGAACATGTTTCAGAACAGCGCCAGCTTCGAACACGATCGAACTCTTCGACAATGGTCGAAAGTCCCAACTATTCGGTCATTTGCTCCACTAGCCTCAGCCGCATCGAGTGGCCGATATTGGCGAGAACGTGTTCTAAAACAGTGGCGGCTTGGATACCCCCGCCGCCCGGACAGTCAGGAGCATTCCGCGAGATGACCCAGGAAATCACCGACCGCGTCACCGCCGTACTCCCCGCCCTGCGCGAACGCGCCCGGGAGACCGAGACGCTGCGCCGGATCCCCGATCGATCCATCGAGGACCTGTGCGAGACCGGGTTTTTCACCCTCCTCCAGCCCCGCCAGTGGGGTGGTCGCGCCGCGGACCCGGTCGTCTTCTACGACACCGTCCGCACGATCGCGAGCGCCTGCGGTTCCACCGGCTGGGTGGCGGGCATCCTCGGCATCCACAACTGGCATCTGGCGCTGTTCGATCAGCGAGCGCAGCAGGATGTGTGGGGCGAGAACACCGATGCCCGCGTCGCCTCCTCCTACGCGCCCCTGGGCGCGGGCACCAAGGTCGAGGGCGGCTACCTGGTGACCGGGGCGTGGGCGTGGTCATCGGGCTGCGATCACGCCGACTGGGTGTTCGCCGGGGGTCCGGTACTCGACAACGGCAAGCCCGTCGACTTCGGCTCGTTCCTCATCCCCCGCCGCGACTACCGCGTCGAGGACGTCTGGCATGTGGTCGGACTGCGCGGCACCGGATCCAATACCGTGGTCGTCGAGCGGGTCTTCGTCCCCGAACACCGCTTCCTGAGCTTCCAGACCATGGGCGAGCTGAAATCGCCCGGCCTCGAGGTCAATCCCGATCCGGTGTACCGGATGCCGTGGGGCACCATCCATCCCACCACCATCTCCACCCCGATCGTCGGCATGGCCTACGGCGCCTACGCCGCGCACGTCGAGCATCAGGGCACGCGGGTGCGGGCGGCATTCGCGGGCGAACAAGCGAAGGACGATCCGTTCGGCAAGGTGCGCATCGCCGAGGCCGCCAGCGATATCGACGCCGCCTGGCGGCAACTGTCCGGCCATGTGGCCGAGCAGTACTCGCACCTCCTCGCGGGCCGCGATATCCCGTTCGCGCTGCGGGCCGCGGCCCGCCGTGACCAGGTGCGGGCCACCGGCCGGGCCATCGCGTCGATCGACCGGCTCTTCGATGCCGCGGGGGCGACCGCATTGACCGAAGACACCACGCTGCAACGGTTCTGGCGCGACGCGCACGCCGGACGGGTGCACGCCGCCAACGACGCCGAACGCGTCTACGTCATGTACGGCAACCATGCCTTCGGGCTGCCGCTGGGCGACACCATGGTCTAGCCCAGCGGCCGTCACGGTCAGACCCGGGCCGCCTCCCGCGCCAGCGCGCGATCGCGCTGTTCCTCGAAACGCGGAATCTGATTCTTCGCGAGGTTCTCGAGGAATCCGGCAAGGCGTTCCCGGGCCTGCTCGCCGCGCGGGCCGAAATCCTCGCGCCCGAAGATGTTCCACTGCCGCATGACGGGCTCCAGCACTTCCTCCAGGTGCTGGCGCAGATCGTAGATGCCGTGCTTGGCCATGAGCACGCCGTGACGGCGGAAATTCGGCATCCCGGCGCCGGGCATCCGGAAATTCTCCACGATCAGATCGATGGCCTCCATCGCCTGATCGGGTACCAGATCCAGGGCGGCGCCGCACAAGGTGCGGTAGAAGATCATGTGCAGGTTCTCGTCCAGGGCGACGCGCTGCAGCATTCGATCGGCGATCGGGTCCTCGCACACCGCGGCGGTATTGCGGTGGCTGATCCGGGTGGCCAGCTCCTGGAACGACACGTACGCGACCGAATACAGGAATCCCGCCTGCCCCTGCGCGGTGACCTGATCGACGGGCGGGGCGAAGCCGTTGGTCATGTGCGCCATCCGGTCGTTCTCCAGTGCGACGGGATCGACGCCCCGGGTCACGACGAGATAGTCACGCAACACGATGCTGTGCCGGGCTTCCTCCGCGGTCCATCGTCCGACCCAGGAACCCCAGGCGCCGTCGCGCGAGAAGTTCTCCGCGATTTCCCGGTGATACGACGGCAGATTGTCCTCGGTGAGCAGATTGGTGATCAGCGCCGCCTTGGCGACCTCCGAGAGCCGCGATTGCTCGGGCTCCCAGTCGGTTCCACCCAATTGGGCGAAGTTGCGGCCCTCGTCCCACGGGACGTAGTCGTGCGGATGCCAATCCTTGGCCATCGCCTCATGCCGGTTCAGCGCCGCCGCGGCAGCGGATTCGAGTTCGGTCAGGATCTCCAGCTGCGTCAGATCTCGCGCCAAGGAATTATCCGCCTTTCATTTCCGGAAACAGGAATGGGAGAGGAAAACGACTGTGAGGCTTCGGTCTACGCGCCTTCGTGCGCGGATTCCCCGCTGACGGCGGTGATCAGACCGAGATCGCCGTCGTAGCGGCGGTACAGCAGCCGCCCGCGGCCGGTGGCCGGATCGACGGAGAACAGGAACGGCAACCCGCTCTCGCACACCCGCCGCACCGCGTCGGCTTCGGTGAGCACCGGGGCCGGGCGCGGGTTCACCACGAACGCAGCGGCCGCCTCGCCGTCCGCACGCGGCGGATGGACGCTGCGTTGACGCGCGAGCCGCAGCCCGGAGGGACCGGCCCGGTAGACGACGGCGTCCTCGCCGGTATCGAGGTCGGTGAACAAGTGGGCGTCGTAGTCCATCCGGTCCATCACCATGGCCGCGTGCGACGACGAGAGTGTCCGCACCACAACGGACTTGCGGCGCGCGACGAAGCCCGGCCCAGGCGCGTCCAACGGCCGGCGATCAGGCTCGGGCCACGGACGCGGCTGCCATGCCGTACGCAGCGCCAGTATCCGGCGTTCCAGCCGCACCACCACCGGCAGGGCGTCGCCCGCCCCGTGGGTGAGCGTCTGAATCCGCACCGGGGTCGCGCCGACCGTCAGGTTCACCTGCGCCAGGAAGGGGCCGATATCGCAGTTGGGCCCGCTGATCCGCAGCCGCGCACCGTCTTCCACCCGCATCCGCCGCAGCTGCCGGCCCACCGCCCCGGCGTACCGCTCGCCTTCGAGCACCGGCACCCGGCCGCGCGCGACGACGACCACTTCCGGAAACGCCATCGAGGTCCACGCCTCGGACGCCCGCAGCATCGCACCACCTCCATGTTCTCCGCACGCCGGACGAGTCCACCCGTCACGCCGAGAGTGCCGCTCGGTGCTCGGCGCGGAGAAGGGCCGAAGGTCACCGATGTGCGGACTTTGCGCCTTGCCTGCTCCGGCGAACCGGGTTGCCGTTCGGCCCCACGGAGTTTCCATCGCGCGTCGCGCGCGAAGGGACCTTGGGCCCTGCTCACGGACCGCGTCGACGCAACAGACTGGTCGTCATGCGTAAACGAATCGAGTTGGCTTTCAACCTGTCCTATCTGGCGGTCATCTGGGGACTGGTGCTCGCCATGCGACGCAACCGCGATCGAGTTCCCCAGGAACAGCGGGCGACCGCGGCCCGGCTCGAGGAGGCATTCACCCTGCTGGCCACCGGCGACACCGCGCATCTGGCCCTGCGGGCCGTGTCGATGGCCCGCGGCGAGGACCGTGGCTACCTGACCTGGCGGGGACGCCGGGCGAGTCTGATCGGCCTCGGCGAGATGGCCACCTCGATCACGATCACCCTGTTCTACGTGCTGTCCCTGGACGCCTGGCGACTGCGGTTCCGGCGATCCTGGGACGGCTTCACCCGGTCACTGCTCGGGCTGTCGTTCGTACGGTTGATCCTGTTGGCGACACCATTCAACAACTGGGACAAGGACCAGACCCCCGAAGGCTACGGCGTGGACCGCAATGTCCCGCTCCTGGCCGTGGGCGCGAGCGAGATCTACCTCATGCGCCGGGAGGCCGACCGGACCGGCGACCGCACCTTCCGCTTCCTCTCCGACGCCATGGCGGCATCCTTCGCCTGCTACCTTCCGGTCATCCTGTGGGCTCGCCGCATACCGCAACTGGGCCTGCTCATGATCCCCAAGACCATCGCCTACCTGGCCATGGCCGTTCGCGTCTACCGCGACTTTTTCAGCGGCGCGCGGGCATCGACCGATGCGGACTCCGCGGATCAGAATCCGAGGCCGGTGTGGATTCGATCGAGCAGGTCTCCGGTCCGGAACGGCTTGGGCAGATAGCCTGATGCGCCGGCGCTGAAGGCGAGGCCGACGAGATCGGGATCGGTTTCGGTGGACACGATCAGGATCGGCACCGACGAGGTTTCCCGTAGTCGCACACAGAGTTCGGGTCCGGAAAGGTCCGGCAGGATCAGATCCATCAGCACCATATCCGGCTTCCAGCTGCTCAGGGCCGTGAGCGCCTGGGTGCCCGTCGAGGTGTGCACGGCGTCGTAACCGGCCGCGGTCAGCACCAACTGCGTCATCTCGGCGGTGGCCGGATGCTGTTCGACGATCAGTACCCGCGCTGCCGGAGGAACGGCATCCACTGCGTCGAGCGGTGGTCGCCCGGCTCGAACGGTAGAGAGTTGATGAAGGTTCATGGACGTGCCCCTTGCTGACCGGAATCCCCGACCGGTGTGCCCGCCCTACCCGGACGGAACTCGACGCTAAGCCGAATAGCAACCGGTCAGCAATAGCAATGCGCTCCCCAATGCCCGATTCATCACGATCGTCACGCCGCCGTGATCTCAGAGCCCGAAGCCGCTCGACACCGTGACCGTATCGAGACAAAGCAGACATGCTGAGTTCATCCCGGCAACGATCCCCCCTGTGACCGTGGCGGCCGCTCGAAGCGCGCCCGCAAACCAATCGTTATCGGGCCATATTCCGCCGTCCCCAATAGCCGCGACCGGGGGTCCTCGTGAATCGAGTCGGTTACTCCGGCGGCGCGGTCCGGATGCGGCCGTCGTCGGTGCGGTAGCCCAGGGCGTAGCTCGGGCAGCGGTCGATCACCTCGACGATGTCGTCGACCGAGGCGGCGGCCGGGTCGATCCAGGGCCGGCGGTCGCGGTCGAAGACGGAGGGCAGACCGTGGATACATTCCTGGGCGTGGCGGCAACGACCCGGTTCCCAGGTGATGGTGACGCCGGGGGCGGAGTACTCGCGAATCGCGTCCGATTTCTCGTGGGACATGAGATCTCCCTCTGTCGACGGGGCCTAGGCGAAGGTGGTGTGCATTTCCCAGATGAGCAGTTCGCTGGCTTCCAGAGCGGTGACGCGGTGCCCGCCGGTGGCGGTCAGGCGCACGGCATCGCCCTGATTCAGCATGCCGGAACCCTCGAAGTCGACACTCCCCCTGGCCACGAAGACATGGCCGTAGGGCGCGTCGGGGATCCGCACGGAGTGACCGGGGTCGAGTCTGGCCACATGGAAGGCCGCGTAACGGTTGCCGAGGGTGATCGCCGTCCGATCACGGTCCCGTGGCAGGCCGGACGCGGCCGTGAACAGGGTGTTCCCGGTCAGTTCTGCCGCGATGTCGAGTTCCTGATAGCCGGGTGTCGCGCCGGGACTGTCCGGCGGCACCCACATCTGCACCACGTGCAGGCGCTCGCGTTCCAGCAGGCCCGCGCCATTGCGTTCGGAATGCAGGATGCCGGTGCCCGCACTCATCCGCTGCGCCATTCCGGGATGGATGAGACCCGAGTGTCCCACCGAATCCTGGTGCACGACAGTGCCTTCCAGCACCCAGGTGATGATCTCCATGTCCCGGTGCTGATGGGTGTCGAAGCCCTCGCCGGGGTCGACGATGTCCTCGTTGTGGATCATGAGCAGACCGTGCGCGTTGGCCGCGAGATCGAAATTGCCGGTCGCGGGGAACGACTGCCGGGAATCGAGCCACTCGTTGCGCCAGTGCCACCGCTCCGCGCCGGGCACCACCCGGACCTCCGGTTCACGCACCGCCATCGCTCGCCTCCACTGCCGATCTCTCCCTCCTTCAACCGTGCGGGACGCCCGGCATTCCCGGCCGAGCCGCCCACCGTCACCGCCGTCACAGCTCAGACCTGCGCCATGCCGCCGTCGACGAACAGTTCGGCGCCCGTCACGAAACTCGACGCGTCACTCGACAGGAACACCGCGGCCTTGCCGATCTCGCGCGGATCGGCGATGCGGCCGGTCGGGTTGCCCTCCCCCATCTGCCGCACCGCCGCGTCGACCTCCTCCGCGGTACGCACCATTCCCAGTGCGCCGCGCAGGGATTCGGTGTCGACGGCGCCGGGGCTGAGGATGTTCATCCGGACGCCCGAGCCCTGCACGTCCTGGATCCAGGACCGCACGAAGCAGCGGATCGCGGCCTTGGCGCCGCCGTAGAGGCTCATGCCCCGCGGTGGCTGGATGGTGGCGGTCGAGGCGATGATCACGACGGCGCCGCCGTGGGGAAGCAATCGGAGGGCGGGCTGAACGGTGAACAGGACGCCCTTGGCGTTCACACCGAACGTCCGGTCGAACTGTTCCTCGGTGATCTGCCCGAGCGGCGCGTGCGCGCCGATGCCGGCATTCGCCACGACGATATCGACTCGCCCGTAGCGTGATTCGATCTCGCGATACGCGGCCTCCATATCGGCCAGCCGGGTCACATCGGCGACGAGACCGACACAGCGGCCGCCGATCGTGGTCACCGCGTCGTCGAGCGCCCGCCGGTCGAGGTCGGTGATGACCACCGTCGCGCCCTCGTCGACGAATTCCTGGGCGATCCCCAGGCCGACGCCGGAGGCGCCGCCGGTGATGAGCGCGATTTTGCCGTCCAGTGCGAAAGCCATGTTGTCTCCTCGAAGTGGATGGGTGGATACCCTAAAGTGGAGGCGTCGCCACTTATGACAATAAGCGGAGACGCCCCCACTTAGCAAGAGGCCGATCGAAGGACGACGACCATGCCCCGAGCCGAGGGCCGCCCCCTGCGGGCCGATGCCCAGCGCAACCGCGACAAAATCCTGTCCGCGGCCGTGCGAGTCTTCGCCGAGGACGGCCTCAACGCCCACCTGGACCGGATCGCGAAGGAGGCCGGGGTCGGGTCGGGCACCCTCTACCGCAATTTCCCTACCCGCGAAGAGCTGATCGAGGCCGCCTACCGCAATGAGCTGGCCAAACTGTGCGACGCGGCCCCGCAGCTACTGGAAGCGATGCCGCCGCTTCCGGCACTGCGCGCGTGGATGGGCCGCTTCATCGATTACGCGACCGCCAAATTCGGTATGGCCGATGTGCTGCGCGCACTCGTCGACGCCGGCGTCGACCCCTACGCCCGCAGCAAGGAGATGATGCTCGACGCACTGGCGTCGCTGCTCGACGCCGCCGCGCGATCGGGCACCGTCCGCTCCGACATCACCGCCACCGACATGTTCGCCGCACTCACCGGCATCGCCCTCGCGTCCGGGAAACCCGAGCAACGCGAGCAGGCCGACCGACTGCTCGACCTGACCCTGGACGGCCTTCGCACCGCACGCGACTGACCGGGACCCAGGACGCCCTGCCCGCTTGCACCACGTGGATTCGGGCGCTGAATGATTCGCGGCGGCGCTGAGGCTACTCCGCCCCTTCGGGCCGGTCGATCCGGGAATCCGGTACCGGCGCAGGGCTTTCCCGGCCGGGTCAGGGCTGGTCGGCGCGCAAGGACGCCAAGATGTCGGCGGACCGTTCGACGAACAACAGGTGACCGGCATCCGGAACGAGGTGCACGCGGGCGCGCGGGAGGGCCGCGGCGAGGCTGCGGGCGTCGGCGGCGGGGACATTGCCGTCGGCCTCGCCGTGCCAGATCTGGACGGGAGCGGTCACCTCGCTCAGGTCGAAACCCCAGTCGCGGGTGAAGACCAGGCGGATATCGGCGGCGAAACCGCGGCTGCCCTGCTCGAAGCTGCGGCGCAGATTGACGTCGAGTTTGGCGGCGAGCTCGGGATCGGCGTCCACGCGGTCGCGGTCGACGGGGGCCATCTGCGACACCAGGCCCGCGACACCGTTGCGGCGGCGGATCACCACCGACATCTCCAGTGCCATCGGATGCACCAGGAAGGGGATGCGCCGCAAGATGTTCAGACCCTTGCGGCGGCGCAGCGCCACCGGATCGAGCTCCTCGGCCGCGGGCTGTTCGCTCGGCGGGGCGGGCGCGGAAACCAGAGCGACGGCGGTGACGCGTTCGGGCAGCCGGGCCGCGATGGCGAGCGCGAAGGGGCCGCCGCCGCTCACCCCGATCACCCCGAATCGGTGCAGGCCCAGCCGGTCCGCGAGCGCGGCCACCGTGGCCGCCCAGTCCGCGACCTGCTCTCCCGCCGGTAGCGAGGACTCCGCCATGCCCGGCCGGTCCACCGCGATGACGCGCACCCCGGCCGCGGCTCCGGCCGCGTCGAAGGCCTCACCCTCGACATGGGTTCCGGGGACGCCGTGGCAGTACAGCACCGGCAGCCCATCCCCCGCACCGTACTCGGCGTAACTCACCCGGCAGTGCGGCAAAGCGATCGTTCGCGATACGGCGGCACTCACGCGGGCCAGCCTAGGCGAAACCGGCCCCCAACAGGTCAAACAACGTTGTTCCACACGGGGGCAGGGCAATTCGGGCCGGACGGACCGACCCGCGCGGGCGCGTCACCGCGGCTCGAGCAGGACGACCGGGATCAATCGCCCGGCCGCACGTTCCTGATAGAAGGCGAAGTCCGGCACCGCCGCCACGAACCGCGGCCACCAGCGCTCCCGTTCGTCCGGGGCCGCCACGCGCGCCCGAACCGGCCGCACCACGCCGCCGAGCTGCACGACGGTGTCCGAGTGCGCGCGCAGATTGTGGAACCAGGCCGGATGCTCCGGCTCCCCCGCCTTCGATGCCGCCACCGCCAGCACGCCCTCCGACTCGACGTACATCAGCGGGGAGGTGCGCCGCACGCCGCTGCGCGCGCCGACGTGGTCGAGCAGCAGAATGCGACCGCCCGACCGGCCCGGCAGCCGGCCGCCGAGCCTGCCCCGCGACCATCGGTACACGCGCACATGCACTTTCGTGGATCGGCGACCCGCGTAGATGCCGCGCCGGTTCGCGAATTGCGAACCCGCCGAGACCATTCGACCCAGCAGCGTCATGCGGCCAGTAAACACGACACCGCGCGGTCCGGGGGCCGGGCACAGCCCGATCTGCGGCTCCGGCCGGATTCAAGACGTGTCACCTATGTGCCGGTG
This sequence comes from Nocardia sp. NPDC004582, assembly GCF_053602115.1. Taxonomy (NCBI): domain Bacteria; kingdom Bacillati; phylum Actinomycetota; class Actinomycetes; order Mycobacteriales; family Nocardiaceae; genus Nocardia; species Nocardia sp. NPDC004582. Next base: position 48,659 of record NZ_JBSGCY010000016.1, read on the forward strand.
TCCCACTGACGCCGCCTCGAGCGACTTTTCCGCAACCGGCGCACATGCGCCTGACCAGTATCGTTGCCGGATCCGCGAAACGCCGGGACTATCGATGATGAGGGCTCGGTGCCGTCGAGATGTGTTGGGGCAGGGTGGCCCGCAGGTGACGAGTGGCGAAACTCGAGGAACGGCGCAGTGTGTCGCGCTTGCGCGGACCGCCGGGATCCACAGACAGTGGAGGGGTCGCCGCCTGATGAGCGAACGCAGAGCTAATACTGTGTGGTGTCGAAACGCACCGGCTCGCTGCGCGTCCGACACCGAGCCCGGCAGGGGAATTCGGCACGGAAGGATCGAAGGCGATGACCGATATGACCATCGACGCGGCGGTGGGCCGCACCCAGTTCGCGCGGCCCGCGGCGCCACCGGCGGCCGCTTCGGCCCGCAGCGCGACGGCCCGGCCGTCCTCGGTGTGGCAGCAGGCCAAGACAGCGCTGGTCACCAGGACCCTGGGCAACCGGCAGCTGGTCACCGCCCCACGCCTGGTGGTTCCGTTCGGCGACAACGGGCTCGCCTTCCGCGTCTCCTCGTTCGCCGCGGAGGCCGAGCAGCTCGCCCTCGACCCGCGCGTGGTGGTTCAGCCCGGCGACTGGCGCGGCAACCCGGCCGTCGGCAGCCGCCAGCTCATGGGCCACGCCAACCTGGTCCCCGAAGGTGACCTGCTCCCTCAGGTGGAGGCGGCGATCGACGCCAAGTACGGCTGGCGCACCGCGCTGGCCAAGGCCGCCCATCGCCTCGCCAACGGCTCCGCGCCCTACGGCAATATCGTCGTCCTGGTCACCGTCTTCGAACCCGGTCCGCTCGCGCTGCCCCCGGTCGGCTGACCGCACGGGCCCAGGCCGCATCCACCGTCTCGTCACGCTCGACCCGCGCGGCGACGGGCCCAGGATCGCTTCGCGGCGTGGTCAGCCTTGCGGCGCGGCGGGTTTCACGACCGACCAGTGGGTGACGGGAAGCTGGGGCCGCCAGGCGGTGAAGCCGCCGAGGGGTTCGGCACGGTAGATCTGGAAGCGGCGCAGGTCGCCGCCGTATTCGCCGGCCAGACGCAGGAGCAGGCTGTCGGATTCGGCGGTGACGGCGCTGGCGACCAGGCGGCCGCCCGGGCGCAGGCGCGACCAGCAGTCGTCGAACATCCCGTCCTGGGTCAGGCCGCCGCCGATGAAGATCGCGTCCGGGGCCGGCAGGCCGGCGAACGCCTCCGGGGCCGGGCCGTGGACGTCGATGCCGGGGACGCCGAGCGTGGCGGCGTTGGCGGCGATCTGCTTGCGGCGGCTCTCGATTCGTTCGAAGGTGACCGCCCGGCACGACGAGTGCGTGCGGCACCATTCGATCGCGATGGTGCCGGAACCGCCGCCCACATCCCACAGCAGTTCGCCGGGCGCGGGGGCCAGCGCGGACAGGGTGAGAGCCCGCACCTCCGACTTGGTGAGCTGACCGTCGCCGTCGTAGGCCTCGTCGGGGAGGCCGGGCACCCGGGTCAGACGCGGTGCCGACGGATCCGCGACGCAGTCGATCGCGACGATGTTCAACCCATCACCGGCGAGATGATCCCAGCCGGCGGCCGTGCCGGTCCTCGAGCGTTCGGCGGGGCCGCCCAGCTGTTCGAGGACCGTGAGGGCCGAATCGCCGAATCCATTGCGCGCCAGCAGCTCCGCCACCTCGGCCGGAGTGTGCTCATCGGCGCTCAGGACGAGGATCCTGCGGCCGCCCGACAATTCCGGGAGCACGGTCTCCACCCGACGGCCGACCGCGCTGACGACCGGTGTCGAGTCCAGCGCCCAGCCCAGGCGGGCGCACGCCAGCGACACCGACGACGGCTGCGGCAGCACTCGCAGCGCTTGGGCCCCCACCAGTTTCGTCAGGGTCACGCCGATGCCGAAGAACATGGGGTCGCCGCTGGCGAGCACACCCACCTTGCGGTCGGCGTACTCGCGCAGCAGTCCCGGCAGCGCGGGCACCAGCGGCGAGGGCCACGCCACCCGCTCCGCGCCCGTCTCGCCCTCGGGAATCAGCGCCAGTTGCCGGGTGGAGCCGAGCAATACCTCGCAGGCGGCGATCTCGCGGCGCGCCGGACCGCCCAGGCCGTCCCAGCCGTCGGCCCCGATCCCGATCACGGCGATCGGGACCGACGGTGCGGGGATAGAGGTCATCGGCGGGCCCGCCGCCACAACGCGTACGGGGTGAAGCGCATGGCGATGAACAGCAGCCGAATGCGGCGCGGCACATCGACATTGCGGGCGCGCCGGTACAGGCTCGCCACCACCGCGTCGGCCACCTGGTCCGGGGTGCTGGACATGACGGCGGGCTTCATGCCCGCGGTCATCCGGCCGATCACGAAGCCGGAACGCACCATCAGCAGGTGCACGCCGCTGCCCTCGAGGGCCATCTGCAGGCCCGTGGCGAAACCGTCCAGACCCGCCTTGGCCGAGCCGTACACATAGTTGGCGCGCCGCACCCGCACACCGGCGATGGAGCTGAACACCACGATCTGCCCGTCGCCCTGCTCGCGCAACAGGTTCGCCAGACTGGTCAGCACGCTGACCTGCGCCACGAAATCGGTCTGCACGATGGCGACCGCGTGTTCGGGATCCTGTTCGGCCAGTGCCTGATCCCCGAGGATTCCGAAGGCCACCACCGCGACCCCGATGCGCCCGTGCTCGGCGATGATCTTCTCCAGCAGCGGCTGATGCGAGGCCATGTCATCGGCGTCGAACTCGACGCAGTGCACCGCCGCCGCCTCCGCGATCAGCAACTCCTTGGTCTGCGCCTGCAACCGGTCGGCGCCGCGCGCCGCGAGAATGACCTCCCGGCCCGGCGACAGCCGGCGCGCCACTTCCAGCCCGATCTCACTGCGCCCGCCCAGCACCAGTACGACGCCCTTGTCGACGTCCCGCGATCCGAAACCCATGGCCCACAGTGTGCCACCCGGGCCCCACCGTCCGGTGCGCCCGACGGCGGATTGCTAGCGTCGAATCATGACCAGCACCGCCGCACGCCCCGAACTGTCCCCCGCCGCCGCCGACTTCGTCACCGAGCGCCACCTGGCCACCCTGTCCACGCTGCGCGCCGACGGCACCCCGCACGTCGTCGCCGTCGGCTTCACCTGGGATCCCGAGGCCGGGATCGCCCGCGTCATCACCAACGACGGCTCGGTGAAGGTCAACAATGTGCGCCGCTCCGGGTACGCGGCGGTGAGCCAGGTCGACGGGCCGCGCTGGATCACCCTGGAGGGACCGGCCACCGTGCTCGACGACCCGGCCGCGGTGGCCGACGCGGTGGACCGCTACGCCGGGCGCTACCGCCAGCCCCGCGAGAACCCGACCCGCGTGGTGATCGCCATCCAGGTCGAGCGGGTCATGGCCAGCAGCGTTTTCCAGCCGGGAGCCCCCGCGCTCGGTCACTGACCGGCGGCGGGGGCTCGGCGGTCATAGCTGGGTCAGCCCGTGGGGACGCTTGTTCATCGACTCGCAGCCGTCGGCGGTGACGATGACGATGTCCTCGATGCGGGCGCCCCACTCGCCGGGGAAGTAGATGCCCGGCTCGATGCTGAACGCCATGCCCTCCTGCAGGACCAGGTCGTTGCCCGCCACGATGTAGGGCTCCTCGTGCACCGACAGGCCGATGCCGTGGCCGGTGCGGTGCACGAAGTAGTCCGCCAGGTCGGCCGCGGCCAGCACGTCGCGGGCGGCGGCGTCGATGGATTCGGCGGTGACGCCCGGACGGACGGCCGCCACCGCGGCGGCCTGGGCGCGTTCCAGTTCCGCGAACCGCTCCGCGACCTCCTCGCTCGGCTCGCCGAGCACGTAGGTGCGGGTGGAGTCGGAGAAGTAGCCGGGCTCGACCGGGCCGCCGATATCGATGACCACCACGTCACCGGGCTCGATCACGCGGTCGGACACCATATGGTGCGGGTCCGCGCCGTGCGGGCCGCTGCCGACGATGACGAAATCGGCCTCGGTGTGGCCCTCCTCGACGATGGCGGCCGCGATATCCGCGCCCACCGCGGCCTCGGTGCGGCCGGGGCGCAGGAACTCGCCCATGCGGGCGTGCACCCGGTCGATGGCCGCGCCCGCGCGCCGCAGGGCCTCGGTCTCGCTGGGGTCCTTGCGCATTCGCAGCTCACGCAGCAGCGGGGTGGCCGAAACCGGTAGCGAGCCAAACTGATCGGCGATGGGCAGCAGGTGCAGGGCGGGCATCACATCGGTGACCGCCACGCGCGCACCGGCATTGAGCACGTTCTTGACGATGCGGTAGGGATCGACCCCGTCGACCCAGTCCACGATCTGCAACCCGAGCTCCCCGGCCGCCGACCCCTTCAGCGAGGCCAGCTCCAGCTTCGGGATCACCACCGAGGGCGTCTCCCCGCTGGCCGGGATCACCAGGCAGGTCAGCCGCTCGAACGACTGCGCCCGCGACCCCATGAGAAACCGCAGGTCAGGCCCGGGAGTGATGAGCAGCGCGTCCAGATGCGCATCCCTGGCCAACCGCGCGGCGCGCTCCAACCGCGCCCCATAGACCTCCGCCGCGAACCGTGACTCGTCATGAGAGCTCATGCCACCCGACGCTACTCCCCCACCCCGCCACCCTCCAGCCACCACCGAACTTCGCACCCCCACCAGCGGGTGACCACACCGCCGAATCACCCGACCACCCTGCCCCCGAGCACCTTTGGAGCCACGAACGACCCTTCCCCGCGCCGCGTCGCACGTGACCGCCGGCGCGGGCCGCCGCCCCGCAACCGATCCGCATCCTGAGCAGGTCATTCCGCGTCCCCGCCAAGCCCCTGCCGCGGCGACCACACCGGCGGACCCCCCGTCCGCAGGGCGGTGGAGGCCGCCGCGTCGCGATCGCGTGGCCGAACCGCACCACGGCCAACGGCCGATCGTCGGTGTCCGCGCGTCGAATTCGATGGGCCAGGACGTGAATCCAAGGGGGCGGACTCCCGGCGCCGCCATCCATCGCGGTGTCGGTGGCGAACGGTAGGGTCGTGCGCTATGAGCAACCCTGCCGCCGGTCCGCTGTTGCTGCTCGATGGGGCCAGTCTGTGGTTCCGGGCGTTCTACGCGATCCCGGAGAAGATCACCGCGCCCGACGGGCGGCCGGTGAACGCGCTGCGCGGGTTCACCGACATGATCGCGGCGCTGGTCAAACAGCATGCGCCGAGCCGGTTGGTGGTGTGCCTGGACCTGGATTGGCGGCCCGCGTTCCGGGTGGATCTGCTGCCGTCGTACAAGGCGCACCGGGTGGCCGAGGACGCGGGCGAGCCGGTCGCGGGTGTGGTCATCGCGGAGGAGGTTCCCGACACGCTGACCCCGCAGGTCGACATGATCATGGAGGTGCTCGACGCGGCGGGGATCGCCACCGCGGGCGCGGAGGGCCTCGAGGCGGATGACGTCATCGGGACGCTGGCCACGCGGGAAGGCTCCGACGAGGTGATCGTCGTGAGCGGGGATCGCGATCTGCTGCAACTGGTCCGGGATACCCCGGCGCCGCCGGTGCGCGTGTTCTACGTCGGCCGGGGCCTGGCCAAGGCCGAGCTGTGGGGTCCGGCCGAGGTGTCGGCCAAATACGGTGTGCCCGAACAGATCGCGGGCCCCGCCTACGCCGATATGGCGACGTTGCGCGGCGACGCCTCCGACGGCCTGCCGGGCGTGGCCGGGATCGGTGACAAGTCCGCCGCCCAGCTGATCACCAAGTTCGGCTCGGTGGAAGCCCTGCGCGCCGCGGCCGCCGACCCGGACTCCGATCTCGCCAAGGGTGTGCGCGCGAAACTCGTTGCCGCCGACGACTATCTGAAGGCCGCGGCCCCGGTGGTCCGGGTCGTCCGCGACGCCACCGTCGAATACTCCGGCCCCGACCCGCTGCCCCGCACTCCGGCCGACCCGGAGCGACTGGCCGCGCTGGCCACCGCCTACAACGCCGAGAGCCCCGTCAAACGCCTGCTCACCGCCATGGCCAAGCGCTCCGCGTCCTGACCGGCACAGCCCGTCGGCGGCACGGCGGCCGCCGGCGTCCCGCGGTCGTGCGCGTGGTGGCGCGTCCGACGAGGGTCGAGGGCGAGCCGCCCGCTATCAGCGCCGGATCGGGCCGACGGGCCAGGTTTCGGGTTTGCCGCCGAGGTCGGTGATGGCGGCTTCGGTGAAGTAGCCGTCCTGCACCTTGCGCAGCGTGATGTGGGTGGCGCCGCTGGCCGTGTGCCCGGCCGCGCAGCTGGGCTCGCACACCCGGCGGTATTCGGTGCCGTCGCCTTCGGCGGTGTCGGGACCCCAACTGCTCCAGGTGATGTCGCGGACGCTGAGCCCGCCGTCACCGCAGGCCAGCAGCATGCTCGCGGGTTGGGTCACGGCGTGGCCGGCGACGCAGTCGTTCACCACCGGAGCCGCCGTCGGCGACGCGGCGAAGGACGCGTCGACCGATGCCGGCGCGGGCCCGGCCGATGAGGCCTGCCCCGCGCAGGAGGTGGTGACCAGTGCCGTGCCGGCGACCGCCAGTGCGGTCCCGGCCAGTCCGATGGTCCGAACGATCAGCTTCATAACGCCCCCCGGATCAGTGACAACCGAAAGAATTTCGGCCCACCTTACTCGCCACGAGCCTCCAGACAACCCCTGGCAAATGGCTGGGCCCGGGCGCGACATCCAATCGCGCCCGGGCCCAGTGCCTTTGCCCCGGAAAATCAGTTCGGGCGGCCGACCTCGTAGGTGCCGTCATCCTTGGTGATCTTGATGGTGACCTTCTTGTTCTCGCCACCCACCTTGAGTGTGCAGTCGAAGGTCTTGTCGACCTCGACCTTCTGCCCCGACGGGCACTTCACGTCGGACACGTCGTCGATGCCGTAGGTGTCCTTGAGGACCTTCTGCACCCCGGACTGCACGGCGCTGTTGTCGAGCTGGTCGTTGCTCAGCAGCCAGGCCAGACCACCGCCGACCGCGGCCAGCACCACGACGATCGCGGCCACCACGCCGATGATCACACCGGTCTTCTTCTTGCCCGCGGGCGCCTGCTGCCCCGGCTGCGGCCACTGCTGACCGGCCTGCTGGTTCCAGTCCGGCTGCCCGGGCTGGCCCGGCTGACCCTGCTGCGGCCACTGCGGCTGCGACTGCCCCCACTGCTGCTGATCACCCTGCGGCTGCTGCCACTGCGGCTGGCTCTGCCCCCACTGCTGGGCCGGCTGCTGCGGCTGCGACTGCCCCCAGGGCTGGGCGGGCTGCTGCGGCTGGGATTGGCCCCACGGCTGCTGGCCGGGCTGCTGCTGCGACGGATCGCCCCACTGCGCGGTCGGCTGGGCGGGCTGCTGGCCGCCCCACTGCTGAGTCGGTCCGGCGCCGGGCGCGGGCTGCTGTCCGCTCCACTGCAGGGTCGGATCGTTGTTGCCCCCCGCCGGGGCGTCATTCGGTCCGTACGGGCCGCTCATCTGCTTGCCTCCAATAGCAATCCGTTGTCCTCACGCTAGCCCCCCGAGCGGGAACACGCGCATGTTCCCGCTGCGGTCGGTACATCCAAGAATCAAAGCACAGTCGTATCTACTACGCCGCGTCCACGGCCACGACACCCCGGCGGATGGCGCGCACCGCCTTGCTGGCCGTGGCCGCCACCTCGACGTCGTCGGCAGTGCTGTGAATCTGGTCGAGCAGGTCGATGACCTGGCGGCACCAGCGCACGAAATCGCCCGCGGAGAGCGGGTTTCCGCGATCGCCGCTGGCGAGCAGGGCGTCGGCGAGGTCGTCGCCGCGCGCCCAGGTGTAGACGCCGGTGACGAAACCGAGGTCGGGTTCGCGGGTGGGCTGCAACCGGTGCCGCGACTCGTCGGAGCGCAGCTGCGACCACACCCCGATGGTGGCGTCCACGGCCCGCCGGATCGGCGCGGTGGGCCCGGACGCCCCCAGGTAGCCGCCCTCCTGCCGGGACTCGAACACCAGGATCGACACCACCGCGGCCAGCTCGGCCGGGCCGAGCCCGCGCCACAGTCCCTGCCGAAGGCTTTCCGCGACAACCAGATCCGCCTCGGCGTAGATCCGGGCCAGCCGCCGCCCGTCCTGGGTGACCTCGCCGTTCTCGACGTAGCCACGTTCCTCGAGCAGCCCGAGGATGCGGTCGAAGGTGCGCGCGAGGGAATTGGTGGTGGCCGCCACCTGCTGGCGCAGGTGCTCGGTCTCGCGTTCGAGGCGGTTGTAGCGTTCCCCGATGCGCGCCAACTGCTCTCGATCCGGGCGCGAGTGTGCCGGATGGTTGCGCAGCGCCCGCCGCAGCGTCTGCAGGTCGCGGTCGTCGGCGGCCTTGGACTTGCCGCCGCTGCGCGGGCGGCGCGGCATGGTGATGCCGGTGCTGCGCAGCGCCGAGGCCAGATCGCGGCGCACCCGCGCAGTGCGGTGGTCCACATGCTTGGGCAGCCGCAGCCGGCCCAGTGATTCGGCCGGGGTTGGGAAGTCGGCGGCCGAGACGCGGCCGGCCCACTTGTCCTCGGTGAGCACCAGCGGACGCGGATCCCCCGGTGTCGCATCGGGTTCCAGGATCACCGCCAGCCCCTGGCGGCGGCCCGACGGAATCGCCACCACGTCACCGCGGCGCAGCGCGGTCAGCGACGACACCGCGGCCTGCCGCCGGTCGGTGCGGCCCTGCCGTTCCAGGTTGCGTTCCCGATCCCGGACGCGTTCACGCAGTTGGATGTATTCGAAGAAGCTCTCGTCACCGAGCTGCGAGCGCAGTTTGCGCAGCTGTGCCTCGTTGCGTTCGATGCCCCGCACCAGGCCGACGACCGACCGGTCCGCCTGGAACTGGGCGAAGGAACGCTCCAGCAGCGCACGCGATTCCACCGCGCCCATGCGATCGACCAGATTGATCGACATGTTGTAGCCCGGCCGGAACGACGACCGCAGCGGGTAGGTGCGCGTCGAGGCCAGACCCGCGACCGCGCTGGTGTCGACCTCGGGCTGCCACAGCACCACCGCGTGGCCCTCGACGTCGATGCCGCGCCGCCCGGCGCGTCCGGTCAGCTGCGTGTACTCCCCCGGCGTCAGTTCGGCGTGGCTCTCGCCGTTGAACTTGACCAGCCGTTCCAGCACCACCGTGCGCGCGGGCATATTGATGCCCAGTGCCAGTGTCTCCGTGGCGAACACCGCGCGCACCAGCCCGCGCACGAACAGGTCCTCGACGGTGTGCCGGAAGGCGGGCAGCATGCCCGCGTGGTGCGCGGCGAAACCGCGGTGCAGCGCCTCGCGCCACTCCCAGTAGCCGAGCACCTCGAGGTCGCTCTTGGGCAGGTCCCCGGTGTGCTTCTCGATGATCTCGTCGATGACCGCGCGATCGTCCTCGCGGGACAGGTCCAGCCGCGAGCGCACGCACTGTGCCAGCGCCCCATCGCATCCCGCGCGGCTGAAGATGAAGGTGATGGCGGGCAGCAGCCCCTCGTCGTCGAGCCGGGCGATCACCTCCGGACGCGGCATCGGCCGGAACGAGCGCCGCGGCCCGCCGCGGCCGCGCCCGGGCACGCCCCAATTGTCCATCCGGTCAACGGCTTCGCGGTGCTTGATGTAGCGCTGCAGATCCTGATCCACGACCACCTTGGCGTCGCTGGACTTGGGATCGAACAGGTCGAACATGCGCTTGCCGACCATGACGTGCTGCCACAGCGGCACCGGCCGGGTCTCGTCGACGATGACCGCGGTGTCACCGCGCACGGTCTCCATCCACGCGCCGAACTCCTCGGCGTTGGAGACCGTGGCGGACAGGCTGACCAGGCGCACCTCGGGCGGCAGGTGCAGGATGACCTCTTCCCACACCGCGCCGCGGAACCGGTCGGCCAGGTAGTGCACCTCGTCCATGACGACGTACGAAAGCCCGCGCAGCGCATCCGATCCCGCGTAGAGCATGTTGCGCAGCACCTCGGTGGTCATCACCACCACCGAGGCGTCCGGATTGATGGACTGGTCACCGGTCAGCAACCCGACCTCGTCGCGTCCGTAGCGGGCGGTGAGGTCGGCGAACTTCTGGTTCGACAGCGCCTTGATGGGCGTCGTGTAGAAGCATTTGCCGCCCGAGGCCAGGGCCAGGTGTACCGCGAACTCGCCGACCACGGTCTTGCCGGCGCCGGTGGGCGCGCAGACGAGCACACTGTGCCCGCCCTCGAGCGCCGCACACGACTGCCGCTGGAACGGATCGAGCTCGAATTTCAGTTCGGCGGAGAATGCCGCCAGTTCGCCAGTGAGCGACCTTGATGTCACCCGTCAGAGGGTATCGGAGTAATCCGACACGACTCCCGTGGTTTTCTCCACCGGTGTGGCGCTCACCGGCTCGGCGCTGGGCACCGGGGTCGGGGCGTCCACGCCGCCGGGCGCGGTATCCAGCGGGGAGGCCTGGTCGTCGGCCAGCGCGTCCCAGGCCGCCGCGTTGCGGGCCTTGCGCTTGTCGTTGATCCGCGCGACCTGCACCGCGATCTCGAACAGCAGGGTCAGCGCGAACGCCAGCGCCAGCATGGAGATCGGATCCTGCGGGGTCACGATGGCCGCGAACACGAACAATCCGAAGATCAGCCCGCGCCGCCACTTGGTGAGCCGCTCGTAGGTGAGCACCCCGAGGAAGTTCAAACCCACGATGAGCAAAGGTGTTTCGAAGCTGACGCCGAAGATCACCAGCAGCTTGATGATGAAGCTGAAATACTGCGCACCCGAGAGCGCCGTGATCTGGACGTTGTTGCCGATGGTCATCAGGAAGCTGAGCGCGTGCGCGACCACCCAGTAGGCCAGCACCGCGCCCGCGATGAACAGCGACGCGCCCGCCGCCACGAACGCGATCGCGTACTTGCGTTCCTTCGCGTACAGGCCCGGGGTGATGAACGCCCACAGCTGGTACAGCCAGAACGGGCTGGCCACCACCACGCCGGCGGTGGTGCCGACCTTCAAACGCAGCGTGAACTGCTCGAACGGCGCGGTCGCCAGCAGCCGGCAGGCGCCGTCGGCGCTCAGATTGGCCCGCGAGGAGGCCGGCAGCGCACAGTAGGGGCCGCGCAGGATCTCACCGAGGCTCTCGATCCCGAACAGGGTGTGCGAGTACCAGAAGAACCCGAACAGGGTGCCGACCGCGACCCACGCCAGTGCGATGAGCAGGCGTTTGCGAAGCTCCGAGAGGTGCTCCACCAGGGACATGGTGCCGTCGGGGTTCGTCCGGCGCTTGCTGCGCCGGGGATCGAACGGGATGCGAATACGCATGTGAGTGTGACTGCCTCCGCCTTACGGCCACAGAAGACGTGGGCGCGAGCGCGCCCCCGGACCCGGACAACACCTCATCCGGGATGAGCCCGCGCTCATCCCGGACGGCGGCCGCTTCAGGCCTTCTGCTGGTCGTTCGGCTGCGCCGCGGGCTGCTGCACCGGCTGGGCGGGCGGCAGCTGCGCCGGCGGCTGCACCGGCTGGGCCTGGGCCTCGGGAGCGGCCTCGCCCGTCTTGCCCTCGTTCTGCATCTGGCTGACCTCGGTCTTGAAGATGCGCATCGAGCGGCCCAGGCTGCGGGCCGCGTCGGGCATGCGCTTCGAGCCGAAGAACAGCAAGAAGATCAGCACAACGATCAGCAAGTGCCACGGGCTGATGGCGCCTGTCATTCCATTACCTCCAAAGACTTGGTGAGTCCGATGCTACCGGACCCGCATACCGCGAACCTCGTTGTCAACCCTTGTTCGCCGCGTCGTCACGCACGGCGTTCTCGAGTTGTGCCAGCAATTCCGCTCCCGACCAGGTGCGCCGGTCGCCGTTCTCCACGGCTGTCACGAGTTCTACCAGCTTCTGGTTCACCGGCGTGGGTATTCCTACCATGGCACCGAGGCTGACGATTTCTCCGCACAGCCAAGGGATTTCGGTGGCGCGCCCGGCGGCCAGATCGTCGGCCATGGACGAGCGGGCCACCGGATCGATGGCCAGCACACGTCCGGCAACCCGGCGGAAGACGCCGTCGGGGGCGGTCAGCAGGCGCGCCATCAACTCCGGCGGCAGCGGCGTGAGCCGGGCCGGGCGGATCCGGGCGGCGGCCATGACGGCCAGCGCCTCGCGCTGGGCCAGGGCCAGGCAGCGCCGGTAGTCGCGGGCCCCCAGCTCCTCGCGCAGCGGGCGGCCCGACAGCGCGTTGATCGGGTTGTTCAGGTTCAGCAGCAGCTTGGCCCATTGGATGGACAGCAGGTCGGCGTGGCGTTTGAAGCCCAGACCCGAGCGGGCGAAGACGCCGGTGAACGGCTCGAGCACCGGGTCGTCGGCGATATCGACGGTGCCCGCGGTGCCCCGGTGGAAGCGACCCTCGCCGCGGTGAACCACATTGAACATCACCATGCCGGGCAGCACCACACAGGTGGGCAGGATCTCCCGGATGACCGCGTCGTTGCCGATGCCGTTCTGCAGGCTGAGCACCACGGTGCCGGGCGCGAGCACCCCGGCCAGTTCGGCGGCCGCGGTGGCCGTGCCCGCGGACTTGACGGTGATCAGGACCAGATCGGCGTCGCCGGTGGGCACGGTGGCCGTGCGGAACGCGGTCGGTTCGACGGTGACGTTCCTGCCGTCGAGGTCGGTGAGCCGCAGTCCGTGCGCGTTCAGCTCGTCGAGCACGCGCGGGCGGCCCACGAAGGTCACCTCCGCGCCCGCCGCGGCCAGCCGCCCGCCCACATAACACCCGATGCTGCCCGCGCCGAGCACCGTCACCCGGAAACTCAAGCGGGACCGACCTCCTCGAGCCCGGCGAGCCTCCCGAGCCCGGCGTCGTCGAGTCCGGCGTAGGCGGCCAGCGCCGACCCGGACCGCTCGCGCACCGCGGTCACCAGTTCGGGTGGGCCGAGCACGGTGACGCCCGCGCCGAAGCCGAGCAGCAGTCGCGCCATCCAGTCCAGGGTGGCGAAGCGCATGGTGGCCTCGAGGCTGCCGTCGGGGTGGGTGGTGACCTTGTGCATGGGGTACTGCTCGAGCACCCACGCGTAGTCGGGGCGAATCAGCAAGCGCGCCAGCGGGACCGCGGGATCGTCGACGAACAGGTCCAGGGCGGCGGACTCGTCGAGGGCGGCCTCGGCGGGCGGGCGCGCGGGCTCGTCGAGTTCGGTGGCCTCCTCGATGCGGTCGAGCCGGAACAGGCGCACGCCCTCGGCTTGCCGGCACCACGCCTGCAGGTAGCTGTTGTTGTCCACCAGCACGATTCGGATCGGGTCCACGACGCGCTCGGACACCACATCGCGACTGGCCGAGTAGTAGACCAGGCGCAGCGCGTGCGCGTGCTCCACGGCGGACCGGACGGTCGTCACGGCCGGCGCCTCCACCGGTGCGGGTAGTTCCGGACCCTCGAATTCCCGTCCGGAGATGGCGGATTCGATCTTCGCGGTGGCCGAGTGCGCGGCGCTGGGATCCACCATGCCCGGCAGATCCGCGATCGAGCGCAGCGCCACCAGCAGCGCGGTCGCCTCCAGCGAGGTCAGCCGCAGCGGGCGGTCGATGCCGGCGCTGAAGGTGACCTCGATGCTCTCCTCGGAGAACGACAGGTCGATCAGGTCACCGGGCCCGTAGCCGGGCAGCCCGCACATCCACAGCTGGTTCAGATCGGTCATCAGCTGCTTGGTGGTGACGCCGAGTTCGGCCGCCGCCTCCGCCGCGCCGATGCCCGGGTTGGCTTGGAAGTACGGAATCATATTGAGCAGCCGGGCCAGTCGGGTCGACAGGCGGCTGCTCGCCGCCGCGCTGCCCCGCCGATCCTTGGCGCCTTCCGACGCCCGGGCGCCGTCACCCTTGCGGGCAGTGTCGATCACGCTGTCTCCCCGGCGTTTCCGCGACGCGTCCGCACTCACGCCGTCACCTCCGTCCGCTCGAGCACCGACTTCAGGCGCGCGATCACGTTGTCGCGCAGGTCCTCCGGCGCGAGCACCAGCGCGTCCGCGCCGAGTCCGGTGATGAGCCGGGCCAGCCAGTCGCGTGAACGGATCGGCACCTCCACGATCGAGCCGGGCCGCCCGCCCAGCACCCGGTCCTCCATGACCGGTCCGAGGCGGCGGATCTCCTGGCCGCGGCCCTGGGCCACCCACACGGTGGCCGATCCGGTGATCGGCGACTGCGCGGTGACCTCGGCGACCGCGGTGCGCAGATCCAGGTCCTCGGGCTTGTGCACCGCATTGGCCGGGCCGTATTCGGTGACGTCCTCGTCGATGCGGGAGATGCGGAATACCCGCTGCGCGTCGCGTACGTTGTCGTGCCCGACCAGGTACCAGCGGCCGTGGTGGGTCACCACACCCCAGGGCTGGACATCGCGTTCGACCGGATCCCCGTGTGACTGCCGGTGTTTGAACCGCACCGACCGTCCGGCGTCGATCGCGGCGAGCAGCTTGCCCAGCACCGGCTCCGAGCCGCGGGTCCGCGCCGGCACCGCGGGCACCGCCGACACCCCGGCGTCGGGCTCCACGTGAATACCGGCCGCGCGCAGCTTGAGCAGACCGCCCTCGGCGGCCGCCGCCAGCTCCGGCGACTCCCACAACTGCACGGCCACCGCGACCGCGGCGGCTTCCTCGCTGGTCAGATCGATGTCCGGCAGCTCATAGGCATCCCGGTTGATGCGATAGCCCTCGACGCTCGACAACCGGCTCACCGGTCCGATCTCCAGGGGTATGCCCAGATCGCGCAGCTCGTTCTTGTCGCGCTCGAACATCCGGCTGAAGGCCTCGTCGCTCGCGGACTCCTCGTACCCGGCGACCGACTCCCGGATCCGCTCCGCGGTCAGGAACTGCCGGGTGGACAGCAGCGCGATAACCAGATTCATCAACCGCTCGACCTTGGATATCGCCACCCCGTAGAGAGTAATGGGACTATCGCCGAGGTGAAGCACGGGCGGTCGCGTTTTTCCCCTGATCGCCCCCATGACGCGCGGAACGGGCCGCGAACCGAGTGGTTCGCGGCCCGTTCCCGGTCCTCACATCGAGGCGATCAGCCGATCCACGCGCTCGTCGACCGAGCGGAACGGGTCCTTGCAGAGCACCGTCCGTTGTGCCTGGTCATTGAGCTTGAGGTGGACCCAGTCGACGGTGAAGTCGCGGCCCGCCTCCTGCGCGGCGGTGATGAAATCGCCACGCAGCTTGGCCCGGGTGGTCTGCGGCGGCGTGGTGACCGCCGCGTCGACCGCGTCGTCCTCGGTGATCCGCTTGGCCAGACCCTTGCGGGCGAGCAGGTCGAAGACGCCGCGGCCGCGCTTGATGTCGTGATAGGCCAGGTCCAGCTGGGCGATCTTGGGATCGGACAGCTCCATGTTGTAGCGGTCCTGGTACCGCTGGAACAGCTTGCGCTTGATGATCCAGTCGATCTCGGTGTCCACCTTGGCGAAGTCCTGCGCCTCGACGGCGTCGAGGGTGCGGCCCCACAGATCCACCACCGCGTCGACCTGCGGGTCGCGGTCGCGGTTGCGCAGATGCTCGACGGCGCGGGCGTAGTACTCGCGCTGGATGTCGAGCGCCGAGGCCTGCCGGCCGCCGGCCAGCCGCACCGGACGGCGACCGGTGAGGTCGTGCGACACCTCGCGGATGGCGCGAATCGGGTTGTCCAGAGCGAAGTCTCGGAACGCGACGCCCGCCTCGATCATCTCCAGCACCAGCGACGCCGTGCCGACCTTGAGCATGGTCGTGGTCTCGGCCATGTTCGAGTCGCCCACGATCACGTGCAGGCGCCGGTACTTCTCGGCGTCGGCGTGCGGCTCGTCACGGGTGTTGATGATCGGCCGCGACCGTGTGGTCGCCGACGACACCCCCTCCCAGATGTGCTCGGCCCGCTGCGACAGACAGAACGTCGCCGCCTTCGGCGTCTGGAGCACCTTCCCGGCCCCGCAGATCAGCTGCCGGGTAACCAGGAACGGCAACAGCACGTCGGAGATCCTCGAGAACTCCCCGGCCCGGACCACGAGGAAGTTCTCGTGGCAGCCGTAGGAGTTGCCCGCGGAGTCGGTGTTGTTCTTGAACAGGTAGATATCGCCGCCGATACCCTCCTCCGCGAGCCGCTGCTCGGCGTCTATGAGCAGATCCTCCAGGACCCGCTCGCCGGCGCGGTCGTGAGTGACCAACTGCACCAAGCTGTCACATTCGGCCGTGGCGTACTCCGGATGGGAACCGACATCGAGGTAGAGCCGGGCACCATTACGAAGGAACACGTTCGAGCTACGGCCCCAGGAAACTACCCGGCGGAACAAGTACCGGGCCACCTCGTCAGGACTCAACCGACGGTGACCGTGGAACGTGCACGTCACCCCGAATTCGGTCTCGATCCCCATGATTCGTCGCTGCACCCTATCGACATTACAGCGGAATAGTGCCCGGTAACGGCCTTGTCGGAGCACTGATGCAAACGTATTCACAACGATTTAGCACGAGGTGCAACGCGGCACGCACTCTACCCTGCGAAAAAGCAAGGCTCCTTTGCACTCTGCTATTGAGAGTGCAAAGGAGCCTTATCCCGAATAGCGGGATTCGCCGACGTCGCCGGGGCCTTAGGAGGGGTCCCCGCCCGACGGCTTGTCGGCCTCGGCCGCCGCTTTCGCGTTCGGGGCCTTGCCGGTGATCAGTTCTTGCAGCGCGGCGCCGTGGACCCGGCGGAACGCCCGCCGCGGCCGCGACTGCTCGAGGGTTGCCACCTCCAGGGAGGAGACGCCCACGGTGCGCTGCTTGTCCTTGTCGCCCTCGGGCACGGCCTTCTGCAGCGCGGCCACCGCCGTGGTGATGGCCGAATGCAGGTCCAGGCCCGGCTTGTAGGAAGCCTTGAGGGCGGTGGTGATCGGGTCGGTGTTGCCGCCCATCACCACGAATTCCCGTTCGTCGACGATGGATCCGTCGAAGTTGATGCGGTACAGCACCGAGTTCGTGGACTGTTCCGGGTAACCCACCTCGGCGACGCAGATCTCCACCTCGTAGGGCTTGAGCTGGTCGGTGAAGATGGTGCCCAGGCTCTGCGCGTACAGGTTGGCCAGGAACCGGCCGGTCACGTCGCGGCGGTCGAACTGGTAACCGCGCAGATCGGCCTGCAGGATGCCCCCGCGGCGCAGCGCCTCGAACTCGTTGTACTTGCCGACCGCGGCGAAACCGACCCGGTCGTAGAGCTCACTGATCTTGTGGAGCGTGGCCGAGGGGTTCTCGGCCACGAACACCACGCCCTTGTCGTAGACCAGCACGATGACCGAGCGGCCGCGCGCGATGCCCTTGCGCGCGAGCTCGGTCTTGTCGCGCATGATCTGCTCGGCCGACGCGTAATACGGCAGTGTCATGCTTCGCCGATCCCCTCTGCCGCCAGCGCGGCCCGCTCCTCCACCATCGCCCGGGTGATCTCCTTCAGGCGCTCGTCGGTGACCTCCACCGCGCCCTCGGAGTCGATGACGACGGCCGTCGGGTAGATATTGCGCATGGTGTCGGGCCCGCCGGTGGCGGTGTCGTCGTCGGCGGCGTCGAAGAGCGATTCGATCGCGATCCGCAGCGCCCGGTCCTGGTCGAGGCCGCGCGCGTAGGTCTTCTTCAGCGACGATTTGGCGAACAGGGAACCCGACCCCACCGCGGTATACCCGAACCGCTCCTCGCTGCGCCCGCCGACCACGTCGTAGGACACGATCCGCCCGGACTTGTCCGGGTCCTGCGCGTCCGGGTCGAAGCCGACCAGCAGCGGGACCACCGCCAGCCCCTGCAGGGCGGCGGGGAGGTTGTCGCGCACCATCTTCGACAGCTTGTTGGACTTGCCGTCGAAGGTGAGGGGAACGCCCTCGATCTTCTCGTAGTACTCGAGCTCCACCGCGAACAGGCGGATCATCTCGATCGCCATCCCCGCGGTACCGGCGATGCCGGCCGCGGAGTAGGTGTCGGTGATGTACACCTTCTCGATGTCACGCTGGGCCAGCAGGTTGCCCTGGGTGGCGCGGCGGTCGCCGGCGATCAGCACCCCGCCGCGGTAGCTGACCGCGACGATGGTGGTGCCGTGCGGAGCGATATCCGACGGCACGCCCGGCTTGGGGTGCGTGCCGCCGGATCCGATTCCGTTGCCGGGCAACAGTTCCGGAGCGTGAATGCGCAGGTATTCGGAGAAAGAGGATTGGGCGAACCCCAACTGGAGCCGCAGGGGGTCACCTGGGGTCACTGGCCGCCCTTCTGCACGTATGCGCGGACGAAGTCCTCCGCGTTCTCCTCGAGCACGTCGTCGATCTCGTCGAGCAGGTCGTCGGTTTCCTCCGCCAGCTTCTCGCGACGCTCCTGTCCCGCCCCACCGTCGCCGACCGGGCCCTCGTCCTCGTCGCCGCCACCGGCGCGCTTGGTCTGCTCTTGTGCCATAGCAGCCGACCTCCTCTGTGATCATCGGCGAGCACCGGAGAAGACCCGATGCTCGTGCCGTCAACAGTACCCACCAGCGGGGACAACATGCCGGATTAAACGTCATTGTGCTGTGCCCGCGATCTCCCCGCCGCCATGTCGCGGACACGAAAAAGGGGTACGGGGTTCAGGTCCCGTACCCCTCTCACGTGGGCCTAGTGGGTCAGCTGGCGCACCAGTTCGGAGGCGGTGTGCACGCCGTCGAGGAGTTCGCCGACGTGGGACTTGGTGCCGCGACGCGGTTCCAGGGTGGGGATCCGCACCAGCGAGTCGCCGCCCAGGTCGAAGATCACCGAATCCCAGCTGGCCGCCGCGATATCGGCGCCGAACCGGCGCAGGCACTCACCGCGGAAGTAGGCGCGGGTGTCCGTGGGCGGGTTGGTCATGGCGTCGGTGACCTGCTGCTCGGTGACCAGGCGCTGCATCGAGCCGCGCGCCACCAGGCGGTTGTAGAGGCCCTTGTCCAGGCGCACGTCGGAGTACTGCAGGTCGACCAGGTGCAGCTTGGGCGCGGCCCAGGACAGGCCCTCACGCGAGCGCATGCCCTCGAGCAGGCGCAGCTTGGCGCACCAGTCCAGCAGGTCGGCGCATTCGAGCGGGTCGCGCTCGAGCAGGTCCAGCACGTGGGCCCACTTCTCGATGACGTCCTGCACCCGCGCGTCGTCGTTTCCGGTGCGGTCCATGAACTTCTCGACCCGGTCGAGGTAGATGCGTTGCAGCGCAAGGCCGGTCAGCTCGCGTCCGTCGGAAAGGGCCACGGTGGCACGCAGAGTCGGGTCGTGGCTGATGGTGTGCACGGCGGTGACCGGGCGGGCCAGCTGCAGATCCGAGAAGTCCTCGCCCGCCTCGATCATGTCCAGCACCAGCGCCGCGGTGCCGACCTTGAGGTAGGTCGACCATTCGGCCAGGTTGGCGTCGCCGATGATGACGTGCAGGCGGCGATACTTGTCGGCGTCGGCGTGCGGCTCGTCGCGGGTGTTGATGATGCCGCGCTTGAGGGTGGTCTCGAGCCCGACCTCGACCTCGATGTAGTCCGCGCGCTGCGACAGCTGGAAACCGGGGGTGTCACCGGACTGGCCGATGCCGACGCGTCCGGA
Organism: Nocardia sp. NPDC004582; assembly: GCF_053602115.1. Taxonomy (NCBI): domain Bacteria; kingdom Bacillati; phylum Actinomycetota; class Actinomycetes; order Mycobacteriales; family Nocardiaceae; genus Nocardia; species Nocardia sp. NPDC004582. The sequence continues at coordinate 68,126 of NZ_JBSGCY010000016.1, forward strand.
CCCGCAGACCACCTGCCGGGAGGCGAAGAACGGGGTCAGGCCCACGATGATCTGATTGAACGGGGTCTCCCGGCTCATCAGGTAGTTCTCGTGGGTGCCGTAGGAGGCGCCCTTGCCGTCCACATTGTTCTTGTACAGCTGCATGCGGGCCGCGCCGGGCACGCTGGAGGCGTAGCGGGCGGCGGCCTCCATGACCCGTTCACCGGCCTTGTCCCAGATCACGGCGTCGAGCGGGTCGGTGACCTCCGGCGCGGAGTACTCCGGGTGGGCGTGGTCGACGTAGAGGCGGGCCCCGTTGGTGAGGATCATATTGGCCGCCCCGACCTCGTCGGCGTCGATCACCGGCGCGGGCCCGTTGAGCCTGCCGAGATCGAAACCGCGCGCGTCGCGCAACGGCGATTCCACCTCGTAATCCCAGCGTGTGCGCTTGGCGCGCGGCACGCCCTCGGCCGCGGCGTAGGCGAGCACCGCCTGGGTGGAGGTGAGAATCGGGTTGGCTGACGGCTCGGTCGGCGTCGAAATGCCGTACTCGACCTCGATTCCGATGATGCGCTGCATGGCTTCGAGCCTAGGCGAAAGGCACGCCCGGACGCGGGCGGACTGTCCGGGTCGGTCTCATTCGCGAGTCGTACGCCGGGTCGTCCTCACGGGCGATCCGCGCGGGACCGGCGCGACGGCACAATCACCTCCATGGTCGAATCGGCTCCCCTCCCCCGCCCGCCGCACCCGGTCACCACCGTCGCCGACGACCCGAATCCCGTTCCCGCCCCGGCTGTTTCGAGCCGGGTGGCCGCGCTCGACGTGCTGCGCGGCATCGCGATCCTGGGCACCCTGGGCACCAATGTCTGGATCTTCACCAATGCCGAAGGGCTGCTCGGCTATATCGCGCGCACCGACGAGCCGCACGGGGCATGGCTGTGGATCGAGCGATTCCTGCAACAGCTGGCGCAGGGCAAGTTCCTGGGGCTGCTGACCATCATGTTCGGCATCGGGCTGGCTATCCAGCAGCGATCGGCGGCGCGCGGCGGACGCGCCTGGCCGGGCGGCTATCCGGTGCGGGCGGGGCTGCTGTTCCTCGACGGCCTGCTGAACTTCTTCCTGGTCGCCGAGTTCGACGTGCTGATGGGGTACGCGGTCACCGGTCTGGTGGTCGCGTACATCCTGGCCACCAGCCCGCGGGCGCAGCGGCGCTGGCTCATCGCGCAGGCCGGCGTGCACCTGACCCTGTTGTCGCTGTTCGCGGTGGCGATCGCGGCCGGATCGCCCGACGATTCCGGCCCTCGGCGCGCGCTGGATCCGAATCCGTACGCGGACGGGTCGTTCTGGGATCTGGTGGCGTTCCGGTGGGAGCACCTGCTGGTGTTCCGGCTCGAGCCGCTGCTCATCTTCCCGATGTCCATCGCGCTGTTCCTGCTGGGTGCGCGCCTGTTCCGGGCCGGGATCTTCGAGCCGGGCGGAGCGCGAATCCGCCAGCGGCTCATGCTGATCGGATTCGGGATCGCCGCGCCCGTCGACCTGGCGCTGGGCCTGATCGGCGGGGATCTGATCCTGCTGGCTCGCTACGGCACCGCGCCCGTCGTCTCGCTGGGCCTGCTGGCCCTGGTCGCCGAGGTCTACGCGCATCGGCCCCGGCCCGGCTGGGTGGGCCGCCGCTTCGGTGAGGTCGGGCGAATGGCGTTGAGCTGCTACATCCTCCAGAACCTGGTGGCTGGATTCCTGTGCTACGGCTGGGGTCTGGGCCTGGCGAGCCTGGTGTCGGCCAACGCCCGGGTGCCGTTCACGGTGGGGATCTACGTGCTGGTGTGCGCGCTCATGCTGGTCTTCGCGCACTGCTGGCTGCGGCGCTTCGAGCGCGGTCCGGTCGAATGGGTGTGGAATCGCAGCTATCTGGCCCTCACCGGCACGGCGCGCTGAGGGCTAGTCGACCTCGTCGATGGAGCGCAGGTAGGGCGACTGGCCGTCGATGCAGGACGAGAGCCGGTAGAGCGAATGCGCCGGAACGAAATCGACGAACTGCTCGCTGCCGGAGGAGCCGCCGCCGTCGGCATCGTGATACTCGCACTGCATGGAGCCGGAGACCACGTATTCGGTGTCGGTGTCGTTGCGGCAGTCCAGGACGTCGCAGTGCAGTCCGGCGGGGAGTTCGGTGTCGGCGCCGGCGGACGCGGCCGGAGCCAGTGCGGCCCCGGCGATTCCGGTGAACACGGCCAGCCGGGCCAGAGTGCGTGCGGTCATCGGGGTCCTCGGGTCGATCGACGTCACGCCCGCGCCGCCTCGGTACGCGAGAGCAGGTCGGCGACGACGGTGTCGCGGGTCAGCGGCACGTCCAGACTACGGGCATTGCCCTCGAGCAGCGACAGCACCGATTCGGTGAGGATGCCCTCGATGTGCTCGGAGGACAGGCCGGGAGCCGCGCGCCAGCTGTTGACCACGCCGTCGACGAACCCGACCGTGCCGAAGGCCATGGGGCGGGCCCGGTTCCGGTCGATGCCGAAGCGGTGCAGGGTGTCGGCGAACAGGTCCGCGAGCCGTCCGCCGATGCGGTCGCGGGCCCCGGCCAGCGCGGTCGAGGATTCGCCGTGCGGGTCGCCCGCGGTGAGGAAGCGATGCAGGTTGGGGTGGCGTTCCACCCAGCCGACATAGGTGCCGACGGCTCCGCGCACCAGGTCGCGGACGGTGCCGTCGGGGTGCAGGCGCGGCATCAGCTCGGCGGTGAGGCCGTCGAGGATGTGGCGGCGGATGGCTTCGTCGAGGTCGTTGCGGCCGTCGAAGTGCCGGTAGACGACCGGGCGCGGGACCGAGAGGCGGTCGGCGATCTGCTGGACGGAGATCTCGGTGCCGTTCTCCTCGATCACGGCCAGCGCGGCGTCGAGCATCTCGATCCGGCGGCGGGCCTTGTGGCCGTCCCAGCGCGTGCTGCGGCCGTCGGCGCCCCTCGGCGCGGGTTTGCTGCGTCGGGTCCCGGTCACCCGCCTCACGATACCCACCTCCGCATTGACCGTGACAGCATGTACCACTAATCTGAGTGTAACAGCCTGTATCAGTAATAGTCGGGAGCTGTCATGGGCGACAACGCGGTCTCCGCCGCTGCGCACGGTCTTTCCGGGCGCGAATCCTTGGCCCAGCGTTTGCTGGCCGGGTCGGTGAAGAAGTCCTACGACCCGGTCGTCGATCTGGACTGGGACGCACCGCTGGACCCGGACAAGCTCTTCCTGCCGCCCGAGGTCATCTCCCTCTACGGCACCCCGCTCTGGGACGCCATGACCCCCGAACAGCGCCGCGAACTCTCCCGCCAGGAACTCGCCAATGTGCTCTCGGTCGGAATCTGGTTCGAGAACCTGCTCAACCGGCTGCTGCTGCGCGAACTCATGGCCGGTGACCCGACCTCGCGGCACGCGCACTACACGCTCACCGAGATGGGCGACGAGTGCCGGCACATGATGATGTTCGGCAAGCTCATCGACCGCATCGAGGCGCGGCCCTACTGGCCCAACCGGTTCGAGCGCTGGACCATCAGCGCCTTGCAGCAGGTGCTGCGCGGATCCATGGTGTGGGTGGGGGCGCTGGTCGGCGAGGAGATCTTCGACGCGCTGCAGCGCCGCACCCTCGACGATCCGCGGTTGCAGCCGTTGGTCGCGCGGGCCATGCGCATCCACGTCACCGAGGAGGCGCGGCACATCGGGTTCGCGCGCGACGCCCTGGCACACCGGGTGCCGGGTATGTCGACGATCGAACTGCGGTACACGCGACTGTGCGTCGCGGTGGCCGCTCCCCTGTTCGTGCATCTGATGACCAACTGGCACATGTACGCCCGCGCGGGTATCGAGGACGGGCGGGCGGCGCGCCGGACGGCCCGCGCCAACCCGCATTCGCGGCGCGCGCTCGGACTGGGCGCGGCGAATCTCGGCGCGTTCCTGGACAAACAGGGGCTGATGGGGCCGATCGGCAAGCGCGTGTGGCGACGCCGAGGACTGCTGTGAGGTTCCGGCGGGCCCGTCGCGATCTCCCGTCTCCGGCCGGTCCGCAGGACTCCACCGAACCCGAACCGGCGCCGGACTATTCGGGACCGGCACTGCTGGACGCACCGGGCGTCGAGGTGGCGGTGCGGGTCGCGCTGACCGGCCATCTCGATCCCATCGACGGCCAGTTCCATTGGTACGGGCGGGTTTCCGCGGAGCGCGGGGCGCCCCTCCCCGAGCCGGGACGCGGTCAGGTCTTCCTGACCGTGCCGGGCCGGGCTCCGGCCCCCGGCGTGCTCCAAGAGCGCGACCCGTGGGGCAATCTGCGCATCGCCGGAATCGGCGCGCCGCCGTTCACGCCGTAGCGCGACGCCGTTCGTCTCGCTACCGGGTCAGGCCGATGAAGTCGGCCATGGCCTCGACGGCGTAGGCGAAGAACGGCCCGGCCGGATCCATGCTGTTGTCGAGCTGCCCGAACAGTTCGAAGGTGACCGTGCCGTAGAGCTGCGTCCACGCCATCACCGCGCGCACCACGGCGACCTCGGGCAGGCCGGGCGCGACCTGCTCGGCGATGCCCGCCGACTGGGCGGCCAGCACCGGGTCGACCGGGCCGTCGGGCAGCGTGAGACTGGCCGACTTCCAGGCCCGGTTGACCACGCCGAGCGCCGCCACCGGCACGCGGGAGGCGGGCCCGATGGTGGATTCGGGGGCCCGGTAACCCGGGACCGGCGAGCCGTAGACCAGGGCGTACTCGTGCGGGTGGGCCTTGGCCCAGTCCCGTACCGCGTGCGAGATTCCCCGCCACTGCGCCCGGGGCGTGTCCGCCGCCGCGACCGCGTTCTCGACCGCGTCGGCGATGCTGTCGTACGCCTCGATGATGAGCGTGGTGAGCAGGTCGTCGCGGCTGGGGAAGTAGCGGTACAGCGCCGAGGACACCATGCCCAGTTCGCGGGCGATGGCCCGCAGCGAGAGCGCGGGGGCGCCGGATTCGGCGAGCTGCCGGCGCGCGGCGTCGGTGATCTCGCGGGTGATCTCGGCTCTGGCCCGGGCGCGGGCGGTTCGGGGGACGCTCATCCCGATAGTGTGCCACGTTTCGGATCACCCGAATATTTCGAGAGCACCGCTCTTGACATTCCGCGAGGCGTGCATGCACACTGATCACAACAGAGAGCACCGCTCTCGCAGAGTGAAGGAAGATCCCATGGACGCCCACACCGCCGCCACCCGCTACATCGGCCCCACCGGTCTCGACCCGTATATGAACCGCTTCTTCAATATGCTCCCCAAGCTCGGCATCAGCGTCGCGGGCTCGCGGCTGCTGGCGGTGCGCGGCCGCAAGTCCGGCGAATGGCGCACCACCCTGGTCAATGTCCTGACCATCGACGGCACCCGCTACCTGGTCGCCCCGCGCGGCCACACCCAGTGGGTCCGCAACCTGCGCGTCGCCGGTACCGGCGAACTGCGCCTGGGCCGCAAGTCCGAGACCTTCACCGCCACCGAACTCCCCGACGCCGACAAGATCCCCGTCCTGCGCGCCTACCTCGACCGCTGGGGCTGGGAGGTCGGCCGCTTCTTCGAAGGCGTCACCAAGAACGCCACCGACGCCGAATTGGCCGCCATCGCACCGGGATTCCCCGTCTTCGTCCTGAGCTGACCCACCCCAGGAGTCCTCGCCCGGCCCGCACGCCAGACCCGGACCACGACCAGGGCCGCGAGCCCCGAGCCCCGAGCCCCGAGCCCCGAGCAACATCGGCTCGAGCCCCAGACGACGAACTCGCCCCGGCAAGGTCTGCGCCTTGCCGGGGCGAGTTCGTGTCCGGGCGCGGATCCCCCGCGCAGCCGGCGGACTTCCGGATGGGTCAGCCACCGCTCATTTCGCGAGTCACCGGCACCGACAGGTGACCGGCGGACTCGTCCCGCCCCTCGCATGCCGACCCGGAGCGCGTGGTGCGCACCGTGACTCCGGTCCCCCGAGCCTGCGGCGGACCGGCCGATTCGGTTGGGTCACCACGTCGGCCTTCGCCGTAGGGTCAGCGCAGTTCGTCGAGGGTTTCGTTGTCGCGGGCGACGAAGGCGCGGCCGTCGGCGGTGAAGACGATGGGGCGCTGGATGAGGCGGGGGTGGGTGGCCAGGGCCTCGATCCAGCGATCGCGGTCGGCGGCGGTGCGGCCCCAGGAGGCGACGCCGAGTTCCTTGGCCTGAGCCTCGGCGGTGCGGGTGATGTCCCATGGTTCGAGGCCGAGTTTGGTCAGGGCGGCGCGGATTTCGTCGGCCGAGGGCGGGTTGTCGAGGTAGCGGCGCTCGACGTAGTCCGAGCCGGTTTCCTCGAGCACCGCTTTGGCCGTGCGGCTCTTGGAGCACTGCGGGTTGTGCCAGATTTCGGTCGCCATATCGCCAGCCTAGGCGGCGGCACCGACTCCCCCGGTCACCGGCACGGTCGGGACGTACCGACCAGTGCGGTCAGCATGGACCGACCGCCAGGGTCGGGCACCGGCCGACCGAACGCTCACAGCCAGTCGACGACCCACCGGTAGGGGCGCATCCAGTACAGGCCGCCGTCGGGAATCGGCGCGCCCCAGCGCTGTTCGGCCTGGGTGAGCTGCCAGCGGTATTCGGGGCCGGGTTCGCCGCCGTGGATCTCGAGCAGGTGCCGCCGCCAGCTGCCGATCATGGCGGGCACGACCTGGCGGTCGTTCTCGTAGGCCCACTCCACGTTTCGGGTCATGAGGCTGTCGACGGCGTGGTTGGCGGCGTTCGGGTCGCCGCTGCTCAGCGAGTGCAGGAAGGCGGCGATCAGGTTGTAGGCGATGGCGTCGTGCACCGAGGTCTGGCCGTTCTCGAGCGACCAGATGCCCAGGTAGGTGGGCCCTTGCTCGTCGATCCACACCGCATGCGCCTCGCCGACCCGATTGTCGAAGATGAGCGCGGTGAGCAGGCCCAGGGTGGCCTTGCCCATGATGAGCGGATCCGGCCGGCCGGTGCCGACGGCATCGTCGATGAGGGCCCGGTAGGCGGAGGCGGCGATGCCGGGACGGTTGGCGTCCATCAGCGCGTCGGCGGTCGCGCCGCCCGCGAGCTGCTCGGCGGG
>NZ_JBSGCY010000017.1:0-72111 GCF_053602115.1 Nocardia sp. NPDC004582
GTGACGCCGTCCGCGGCCACCGCGCCCGCTCCGGCCGTGGTCCCCGCTCCGGCGGCGGCTCAGGTCCCGGCTGCCGAGCCCACTCCGGCGGAACCGCCGTCCCCGGCGCCCATCCCCGCGCTGGGTCCCGAAGTCCGTCCCAACTGAGACTTTTCCGACAAACAGGCCCTAATCGGCCCTAAGAAGTGGATGAGGGTCCGTTGTGGTCCGGGCTCCACGTCCGGGTTGCGGCTAGCCTGGGGGCGACCTTTGCCCTTGGACAGATATAGGAAGCGAATAGATGCACGGAACCCGTGGAAAGGTATTCGGCGTGGTGGCCGCCCTCGCTGCCGCCGGCCTGCTCGCCGCGTGCGGTAGCAATGACTCGACCGCCAAGAGCACTCCCACGCTGAGCGCCACCAAGACCACGGCCGCCGCCTCCGGTGCCGCCACGCCGTCGGCCGATCAGCAGGCGCCCTCGGCCGCGCCCGACGGCGGCACGACCGAGCGCCCGGAGCCGATCCCGAGCCAGTTCCTGACCACGCCGCCCGGTTCCCCGGCGCTGACGGACAAGGAGAAGGGCTTCCTCGACGAGCTCAAGAAGGCCGGCATCACCCCGGGTTCCTCGGACATCGCCATCACCGCGGCGAATCTGGTCTGCCAGGGCAAGGCGGAGAACGCCCCGCAGGATCAGATCATCACCTACGTGACCGCCATCGCCGGTTCCGATCCGGCCTTCGATCCGGCCAAGATGTCGGTCGAGCAGGCGGGTAAGACCTACTACGACGTCGCCACGAAGAGCTACTGCAACAAGTGACGACACGACGCCGAAACGGACGACGCCGGCCCCGGCCCGTGGGCTGCCTGCTGCTGGCCATCGCCGCGATCGTGATCGTGGTCGTGGTGGCGCTGCTGCTGTGGTACCTGCTGGCCGGCCGGCTGCGGCTGCCCGGCCCCAAGCCGCCGGGACCCACCCGTCCGAGTTCGCAGCCGGCCGCCTGCCCGGATGTGCTGATGCTGTCCATCCCGGGCACCTGGGAGTCGAACGCCAACGACGACCCCTACAACCCGACCGCGAACCCGGCGTCGCTGATGTTGAACGTCTCCAACCCGATTCGGGCCAAGTTCCCGAACGAACGGCTCGAGGTCTACACCGTTCCCTACGTCGCCCAGTTCTCCAATCCGGTCGCCATTCCGCCGGACGGGCAGGCGTCGTACAACAACAGCCGATCCGAGGGCGCCAAGCGGGCCGCGGAGAAACTGGCCAAGACCCACGCCGACTGCCCGCTCACCACCTACGTGCTGGCCGGCTTCTCCCAGGGCGCGGTGATCGCCGGCGACGTGGCCGCGCAGATCGGCGCGGGCAAGGGCCCGGTGCCCGAGGACCTGGTGCTGGGTGTGACCACCATCGCCGACGGCCGCCGCGATATCGGCGACCCGGGCGAGGCCACCGCCATCGGACCGTCCCCGGCGGGCGTCGGCGCGGAGGTCGCGCTGCGAGGGCTGAACGTGCCGGGTATCACCATGACCGGACCGCGCGGCGGCTTCGGCAAGCTGTCCGACCGGGCCTTCACCATCTGCGCCGCAGGGGATCTGATCTGCGATTCGCCCCGGCAGGCGCTGAACCCCGGAAACATCCTCGGCAGCCTGAACATCCTGGTCAGGGCCGCGGGCAACCCGGTCCACAGCCTCTACAACGGCTACCAGGTGGACGACAACGGGACCACCGCCACCCAGTGGACGGTGAACTGGGCCTCCGGTCTCATTGAAAACGCCCCGCACCCAGCGCATTCGTGAGTGAATGGTGACCCCCACCGACCAACCCCCCAGTTTGGGGGTCACCCGGTAAAGTGCTCCGGGTTGCGACACTGCCGAGACCCGGTGGGTGCGGCAACTCACATCCCTGTCCTTGTTGTGTCCTATCCGGGGCGCTCCCCACCCATTTGGAGGCATTCGCGCCGGTGAAGCCATAGTCCAGTGGTGTGAGCTGGGAGATGTTCGGCCGCTCCGAAGCATGGCCGGATCGCTCCTCTGTAACATGTCCCTGGCTCGAGAACATCTAGCCAATAGACGGTCACCGCGCAGACCGCAACGAAATTCTGCAGGTTGGCTCTCTCATGGAGCTCCCGCGGGCGAACACAGTCGGGGCCTCACAGGTAACAGCGGCAAAGCAGCCGTTCCATGCCGCGTGTGCCTCGGAGGAGAAGAAGGAATGGACGAGACTTTCGACGATTACCTCGACGAAACGGGGAACATCACGATTCCCGAGGGACGTACCCTCGTCGACTACGTCGAGATGCACACTGCGGGCAATGACGCGAACGACCTTGCCTACCGCTACATCGACTACTCACGCGAGCGCGACGGTGAGTACCAGGACCTCACTTGGAGCCAGTTCGGCACCCGGCTGCGCGCGGTGGCCGCCCGACTGCAGCAGGTGACCAAGCGGGGCGATCGGGTCGCCATCCTGGCCCCGCAGGGCCTGGATTACGTCATCTCCTTCTTCGCGGCGATCTACGCGGGCACCATCTCGGTGCCGCTGTTCGATCCGGACGAGCCGGGCCACACCGACCGGCTGCACGCCGTGCTCGGCGACTGCACGCCGTCCGCGATCCTCACCGCGAGCTCCTCCGCCGCCGGTGTGCGGCAGTTCTTCCGCTCGCTGCCCGCTGCTCAGCGCCCGCGCATCATCGCGGTCGACGCCATCCCCGATAGTGTCGGTGAGTCCTGGATCCGCCCCGACATTCGCGTCGACGACATCGCCTACCTGCAGTACACCTCGGGCTCCACCCGCGTGCCGGCCGGTGTCGAGATCACCCACCGCGGTGTCGGCACCAATGTGCTGCAGATGGTGAACGCGCTTGATCTGAACGAGAACTCGCGCGGTGTCACCTGGCTGCCGCTCTACCACGACATGGGTCTGCTGACGGTGATCCTGCCCGCCGTGGGCGGCAAGTACATCACCATCATGTCCCCGGCCTCCTTCGTGCGCCGCCCCTCGCGCTGGATCAACGAGCTGGCCGCGGTCTCCGACGGCGCCGGAACCTTCGCCGCCGCACCGAACTTCGCGTTCGAGCACGCCGCCGTGCGCGGCCTGCCCAAGGCGGGCGAGTCGCTGGACCTGTCCAATGTGCTCGGCCTGATCAACGGCTCCGAGCCGGTGACCACCACCTCGATGAAGAAGTTCAACGAGGCGTTCGCGCCGTACGGCCTGCCCAAGACCGCCATCAAGCCGTGCTACGGCATGGCCGAGGCCACCCTGTTCGTGTCGGCCACCCGGCACGAGGACGAGGCCAAGGTCATCTACGTGGACCGCACCGAGCTCAACGCCGGTCGCGTGGTGAAGGTCGAGCAGGGCACCGAGAACGCCATCGCGCAGGTGTCCTGCGGTTATGTCGCGCTGTCGCAGTGGGGCGCGATCGTGGACCCGGAGACCGTCGACGATCCCGCGGGCGCGCGCGAGCTCCCCGAGGGCGAGGTCGGCGAGATCTGGCTGCACGGCAACAACATCGGCATCGGCTACTGGGGCCGTGCCGAGGAGACCCAGAAGACCTTCCGGAACCGCCTCACCAACCGTCTGGCCGAGGGCAGCAAGGCCGGCGACGTCCCGCTGGACGGCAACTGGCTGCGCACCGGTGACTACGGCGTCTACGTGGACGGCGAGCTGTACATCACCGGCCGCGTCAAGGACCTGGTCATCGTGGACGGCCGCAACCACTACCCGCAGGACCTCGAGTACTCCGCGGAGGAGGCCTCGACCATGCTGCGCGCCGGTTTCATCGCCGCCTTCGCGGTGCCGGCCAACCAGCTGCCCGCCGAGGTCTTCGCGCAGGACAGCCACTCCGGTCTGAGCTACGACGCCGACGATGCCAGCGAACAGCTGGTGATCGTGGCCGAGCGCGGCCCGGGTGCGGGCAAGGCCGATCCGGGCCCGATCGCGGACGCGGTCCGCGCGGCCATCTCCTCCCGGCACGGTGTCACCGCACGTGACATCCTCCTCGTGCCCGCCGGGTCGATTCCGCGTACCTCCAGCGGCAAGATCGCGCGTCGCGCCTGCAAGGCGGAGTACATCGGCGGGACGCTGCGGGGTGGTTACAAGCAGCAGGCCTTCCCCGATGCACCAGACGAGGAGTGAGACGACAGTCTCATAGTTGGATGGCGCGAGCCGCTCAGGTTCGCGCCATTCATGCATGAAAACACCGCCGCGCACCGTAAGCAGACAGGTAGCTTGAGGAACTGATGGCTGAGAACGAGGGCACGGACCCCACCCAGACGACCGGCGACGCGTCGACCCCGGAGGCCGCGGCGAAACCCGCGGTGACCGACATGTCGGTGGCGGATCTGCGGGAGTGGTTGCGCCGCTGGGTCGCCGACGCGACCGGGCAGCCGATCGACAACATCACCGTGGACCGGCCGATGGAGGAATTCGGCCTCGCGTCCCGCGATGCCCTCGCGCTGGGCGGTGACATCGAGGAGCTCACCGGCGTCGTGCTGAACGCGACCATCGTGTACCAGCATCCGACGATCGGTTCGCTCGCGGAGCGAATCATCAACGGTGAGCCCGATGTTCCGGCGGACGCGCCCGACGACTCGTTCTACACGCAGGGCTTCCAGCCCGGCGAGGCGCATGACATCGCCATTGTCGGCCTGTCCACCCGGCTGCCGGGCGCGGGCGATACGCCCGAATCCACCTGGGAATTCCTCATCAATCGCGGTGACGCGATCCGTGAACTCCCCGAGGGCCGCTGGGAAGAATTCACGTCCGATCCGCAGATCGCCGCGCAGGTCGCGCAGGCCAATACTCTGGGCGGGTACCTCGATCAGGAGGTCGTGAAGAACTTCGACGCGGAGTTCTTCGCCCATTCCCCCGTCGAGGTCGAGCGCATGGACCCGCAGCAGCGGCTCATGCTCGAACTGACCTGGGAGGCCTTGGAGCACGCGCGGATTCCCGCCAACGAGGTCAAGGGCAAGCCGGTCGGTTTCTTTGTCGGCACCTCGACCAATGACTTCGCCTACATCGCCACGCAGGCGCTGAGCGGACCTCGTGATCCGAACCTGCCGATCTCGGCCGAGGCATACCTGCTGACCGGTGCGTCTTCGGCGATCATCGCGAACCGCGTCTCCTACTTCTACGACTTCCGCGGCCCGTCCGTGGCCCTCGATACCGCGTGCTCGTCCACCCTGGTGGCGGTGCACGAGGCGGTGCGGGCGCTGCGCGCCGGCGACGCCGAGCTGGCCCTCGCCGGTGGTGTCAACCTGATCCTGGCCCCCGCCGCGACCCTCGGCTTCGAGATCAACGGGGTCTTCGCGAAGAACGGCCGCCTCAAGGCGTTCTCGTCGGACGCCGACGGTTTCATCCGCTCCGAAGGCGCCGGCCTGATCGTGCTCAAGCGTCTCGCCGACGCCGAGCGTGACGGTGACAAGATCTACGGCGTCATCAAGGGCTCCGCCGTCAACAACGACGGCCGCTCCAACGGCATGCTGGCCCCGAACCCGGACGCGCAGGCCGAGGTGCTGCGCCGGGCCTACCGTGACGCCGGAATCGCCCCCTCCACAGTCGATTACATCGAGGCACACGGCACGGGCACGCTGCTCGGCGACCCGCTCGAGGCGGATGCGCTCGGCCGCGTGGTCGGCCGCGGCCGTGACGACGACAAGCCCGCGCTGCTCGGTTCGGCGAAGTCCAACTTCGGCCACATCGAGTCGGGTGCGGGCGCGGCCAGCCTCGCCAAGGTGATCATGGCGTTGCAGCACAACGTCATCCCGCCGAGCATCAACTATGTGGGCCCGAACCCGCTGATCGCCTGGGATCAGGCGCACCTGAAGGTCGTCGACGAGCCCACCGAATTCCCGCGCTACAGCGGCAAGGCCACCATCGGTGTCTCCGGCTTCGGCTTCGGCGGCACCAACGCCCACGTGGTCATCCAGGAGTACGTCCCCGCCGCCGCGACTCCCGCTGTCTCCGCGACCGGAGATCTCGATGACGAGACCACCGATGTGATCGCCGAGGCCGAGGCCCTCACCGAAGCTGTTGCACCGGAACCGGAGTGGACCCGCGAGGAGCCGCTGCCGCTGATCATTCCGGTGTCGGCCTACCTGCCGTCGCGGCGCAAGCGCGCCGCGAAGGATCTGGCCGACTGGCTGGAATCCGAAGCGGGACAGGCGACTCCGCTCGAGGATGTGGCCCGTGCGCTGGCCAAGCGCAACCATGGCCGCTCGCGGGGCGTGGTTGTCGCCAAGAACCATGAGGAAGCCGTCGCGGGTCTGCGTGCCATCGAGACCGGCAAGCCCGGTGCCGGTGTCTACACCGCCGATTCCCCCGCCGCCCGGGGCGCGCTGTGGGTGATGGCCGGTTTCGGTGCGCAGCACCGCAAGATGGGCAAGCAGCTCTACCAGGAGAATTCGATCTTCCGCAAGGCCGTCGACCAGGTCGACGAGCTGGTGCAGGACGAGGCCGGGTACTCGGTCCGGGAGATGATCCTGGACGACGAGCAGGACTGGGACATCGGCACCGGTCAGGTCGGCACCTTCACCATCCAGGTGGGTCTGGCCTCGGTACTGCGGGCGCACGGCGCGGAACCCGAAGGCGTGGTCGGCCACTCGCAGGGTGAGGTCGCGGGCGCGTACATTTCGGGCGGTCTGCCGCTCGAGGACGCGGTCCGCGTGATCTGCGCCCGTTCCCGGCTGATGGCCGAGGGCGAGGCCATGATCACCGATGATCAGGTCCGCAACATGGCGCTGGTGGAGTACTCCGCCGAGGACATCGCCAAGCTCCAGGAGACCGAGTTCCCCGATATCGAGGTCGCGGTGTACGCCGCGCCCACCAATACTGTGATCGGCGGCCTGCCGGACCAGGTGCACGCGATCGTGGCGCGCGCCGAGTCCGAGGGCAAGTTCGCTCGGGTCTTGCAGACCCGCGGTGCGGGCCACACGTCGCAGATGGACATGCTGCTGGGCGAGCTCGCCGCCGAACTGGCCGGTATCGAGCCGACCAAGCTCAAGCGCGACCTGTACTCCACGGTCCACGCCGCCGCTGTCTATCGCGGTGGGAATGCCCCGGTGCACGATGTGGACTACTGGGTCATGAACATGCGTGGCTCGGTGTACTTCACCAACGCCATCCGTCAGGCCGTGGACAACGGGATCACCACCTACCTGGAGCTGGCGCCGAATTCCGTTGCGCTCATGCAGGTCATGGGCACCACCTTCGCGGCGGGTGTGCCCAACGCCGCGCTCATCCCGACCCTGAAGCGCAAGGAAGACGAGGCGTCCGGCGTCATCTCCGCGCTGGCGCAGTTGTACGTGCAGGGCCACAAGGTGGATCTGCCTTCGCTGCTGCCCGCCGGTGACTACGCGGCCGTGCCGCGCACCGCGTTCCTGCGCAAGGAGTACTGGCCCAAGGTGTCCGGCGGCTTCGGCGGCGCGGGCAACGCGGTGGTTCCGGGTGCGCACGTGGCGCTGCCGGACGGCCGCCACGTCTGGGAGGTGCTGGCATCGGCCGTCACCGACCTGGCCGCGCTGGTGAATTCCGCTGCCGCGCAGGTGCTCTCGGACGTGACCGTCGGCGCGTCGGTCGCGCACGACACGATTCCCGCCGCGGGCACCCTGACCACGACGCTCACCCCGCATCCGGGTGGCGCGTCGGTGTCGGTGCATGCCAAGGCGGGCAATACCTTCCGGCCGGTTTTCGACGCCGTGGTCACCTCCGGTGCTCCGCTGCCGGAGTCGGTGATGCCCCAGCCGGTCGCGGCTGTCGCGGCCGCCCCCGCGGTGGCCGAGGTTGCCGAGCCCGTCGCGGGTGATCGATGGGATCCCAACGGCTCTGAGACCATCGAGGCGCGCTTGGCCATCATCGTGGCCGAGTCGATGGGGTACGTGGTCGAGGACCTGCCCATGGAGATCCCGCTCATGGAGCTGGGTCTGGATTCGCTGATGGCGATGCGCATCAAGAACCGCGTCGAGTACGAGTTCGACATCCCGCAGCTGCAATTGCAGGCGGTCCGGGACGCGAGCCTGCTCGAGGTCGGCAAGGTGCTGCGCTACGCCATCGAGAACCGCGATCAGCTCGCCGACATCGCGGCCCGCCAGGCCGCCGGTGAGGACATCGCCGTCGACGCCGACTTCATCTCCGCCGCTCGCGCGGCCATGGCCGAGGGCAAGAATCCGGCCGCGCTGCTGCCCAAGGTCGAGACCACCTCGCCGGTGGCCGAGGCCGAAGCGATCATCGCCGAACCTGTTGTCGCCGACTACGAGGCGTCCGCGCCGGTGGCCGAGACCGACGCCGACAACGTCCCGCCGCGTAATGCGCCGGAGCGACTGGTGTTCGCGACCTGGGCGCTGGTGACGGGCAAGTCGGCGGGCGGCATTTTCAACCCGCTGCCGACGCTCGATGACGAGACGTTCGACAAGCTGGTCGCCCGGTTGTCGGAACGCGCCAAGGCACAGATCGATCCCGAGCGGATCCGTGCCTGCGAGACCATCGAGAAGATGTCGGATGTGGTCGCGGAATACCAGGAGCACAGCGACGACGTCGAGGGCTTCGTCCGTACTCTGCGTGCGAAGGAAGCCGGATCGAACGCCGTGCCGGTCTTCGTGTTCCACCCGTCGGGCGGCAACACGCTGGTGTACGAGCCGCTGCTGAAGCGGCTCCCGGCCGGAACCCCGATGTTCGGTTTCGAGCGGGTCGACGGCACCATCGAGGAGCGTGCGCGTCAGTACATTCCGGAGATTCGCAAGCGGCAGCCGGAGGGTCCGTACGTCTTCTACGGCTGGTCACTGGGCGCGGTATTCGCGCTGACCGTCGCGCAGATCATGCGTGCCGAAGGTGCGGACGTTCGCTTGGTCGGCCTGATCGACCTGGCGGTTCCGGTTGAGCCGGAGCGTGATACGCCTCAGGAACGACTGGAGCGTATGCGTCGGTACCAAGCCTTCGCGCAGAAGACCTACGGCTTCGCCGGTGAACTCGATGACGAACAGCTGGAGGAACTGGCCGCGGCCTCGGACGAGGACCAGATCCAGATCATCATGGAGCTGGTGAAGTTCGCGGGCGCGAATATTCCTGGCGGCGTGATGGAACACCAGCGCACGTCGTTTATCGAAGGCCGGGAACTTCAGAAGGTCGAGCTCTCGAACTACGACGGCGACGTGACGCTCTACCTCGCCGACCGGTACCACGACGGCATCATCGAGCTGGAGCCGCGCTTCGGCGATCGCCGCCCGAATGGTGGTTGGTCGGAGCACATCCCGTCGCTGGAGGTCATCCATATTCCGGGTGACCATCTCCAGATCATCGATGAGCCGCGGATCGCCACCATCGGTGCCGACCTCACCAAGAAACTCGCGGAGATCGACACCACCGGGAAATAGCACCACGGCGACACGGGTTCTGCGAAAGTAGGTTTTTGCCGAAAGGAGTCCAGTGAGCACCACCGCCGAGAAACTCGCCGACCTTCGACACAAGCTCGACATCGCGAGGGAACCGGCGGGTGATGCGGGAATCGCCAAGCGGGCGCGGAAGTCCATTCCTTCCGCCCGCGACCGCATCGACATGCTGCTGGACTCCGGGACCTTCGTGGAAATCGGTGCGCTGGTGCGCAATCCGGGCGACAAGAACGCGCTCTACGGCGATGGCGTGGTCACCGGGCACGGTCTGGTGGACGGCCGTCCGGTGGCGGTCTTCTCGCACGACCAGACCGTGTACGGCGGTTCGGTGGGTGAGATGTTCGGCCGCAAGGTCGCCGGCATCATGGAATTCGCGGCCAAGGTGGGCTGTCCGGTGGTCGGCATCAACGACTCCGGCGGCGCCCGGGTGCAGGAGGCGGTGACCTCGCTGGCCTGGTACGCGGAGCTGGGTCGTCGGCAGGAACCGTTGTCCGGCTTGGTGCCTCAGATCTCGATGATCCTGGGCAGTTGCGCGGGCGGCGCGGTGTACGCGCCGATCAATACCGACGTCGTGGTCGCCACCGAAGAGGCGTACATGTTCGTCACCGGTCCCAAGGTGATCCGCGAGGTCACCGGCGAGGATGTCAGCCTCGAGGAGCTGGGCGGCGCGAATTCCCAAGCGCAGTACGGCAATATCCACCATGTGGCCAAGGATGAGAAGGCCGCGTTCGAGTGGGTGCGCGACTACCTCGGCTACCTTCCGTCCAGTTGCCAGGAGCTGCCGCCGATCGTGAATCCCGGTCTGGAACCGGAGATCACCGAATCGGACCTCGAGCTCGAGACGATCGTGCCCGATGCCGACAATGCCGGCTATGACATGCACGAGATCCTGCTGCGCATCTTCGACGACGGCGACTTCCACGAATTCGGTGAGTCCGCGGGCCGCAATGTGATCTGCGGTTTCGCGCGGGTCGACGGGCGCAGTGTCGGCGTGGTGGCGAATCAGCCCATGGTCTACGCGGGCGCGCTCGACGCCCGGGCCTCGGACAAGGCCGCACATTTCGTGCGGCTGTGCGACGCCTTCGAGATTCCGCTGGTCTTCGTGGTGGATACGCCGGGCTTCCTACCCGGTGTGGAACAGGAGAAGATCGGCGTCATCAAACGCGGTGGCCGGTTCATCTTCTCGTTCGTCGAGGCGACGGTGCCGAAGGTGACCGTGGTGATCCGCAAGTCCTACGGCGGCGGTTACGCGGTGATGGGTTCCAAGCAGCTGGGCGCGGATGTGAATCTGGCCTGGCCGACCGCGCGGATCGCGGTCATGGGCGCGGAGAGCGCGGTGTCGTTGATCGGCGCGAAGACCTTGGAGGCGGCGCCGGAGGATCAGCGTGCCGCCATGCGCAAGCAGATGATCGATTTCTACAACGCGACGGTGGCGACGCCGTGGGTGGCGGCCGAGCGCGGCTATATCGACGCGGTCATCGAGCCGTCGAGCACCCGGCTGGAAATCCGGCGGGCGTTGCACTTGCTCAGGGACAAGCGGATTCCCCGCAACCCGCGTAAGCATCACCTGCTTCCGTTGTAGATTCCGAAACCATTGCGGGTCGCTCCAAGGTATGAAAAGCTCGCATTTCATTTTGAATGCGAGCCTTGGGAGCGAAGCACTAATGGCTACCCGTCGAATTCGGCAACTCATCATCGGTGGCGCGGCCACCGCCGCCACCGCCCTCGCGGTCGTCTCCGCGCCGACCGCGTCCGCGGTGACCTACGGCATCACCGGTGTCAGCGGCCTGGCGCACGTTGGCACGACGTACACCCTCAGCACCCATGTCGGCGCCCCGAACGCGGGGACGCAGGTGGGCTTCTGGGTCGTGAACCCGGGTAGCAGCACCGTGGTCAGCCTCGGCACCGTTCCGGTCGACGCCTCGGGCAACGCGAGCGTGACCTGGTCCCCGTCGGCGGCCGGGCAGTACACCTTCACCGCCAACGACGATCTCACCGTCGGCTCCAATGGCGGCTCGACCCTCAGCCTGCAGGCGACCGCGGTGCCCGAGGGCAGCATGGGCGGTACCGGCAGCTTCAGTGCGATCCCGGTGATCGGCGGGCCGCTGGTGGCCCTGATGAAGCTGATGGGCCTGGTCTAGGCGGCTCGCCGATTGCGCTGAATCTATCGGCTGTAAGGCATGAATGTGAGAGCCTTCAGCTATGAGTACCTCACCGCTGGCGCTACTCGAAGGCGGGCCGGAAGGCCTCGAAACACGGATCGTTCGGATCACTCCACCGGGCGTCGAACTGCGGGTCGCGTACGGGAACGGGTACGAGCGTTTCAAAGTGACGTCACGGTGGCAGGACACTCCGGACGGCAGTCTGCCCGTCTACGAATGGGTCGCCCACGTGGACGCCCCGAAGTAGCCACCGGAATTCGTCCGCCCCGAACACGGCAGTGGCCGCCCGCATGTCGCGGGCGGCCACCGAATGCCTGACGCCTCGGGTCAGAAGACCCGCATCTTGCCCGGTGACCAGAACCCGGAGCGGTTCACCACGTGGGTGTCGATCCGCGCGGGCTTGGGGAAGTCGCCCTTACCGGGATCGGCCGGATTCGAGTAGTACGGCACGTACTGCTCCAGCGAACCCCAGTCGCGGTCGTAGTTGTCCTTCAGATACGTCGGGACGGTCTTCGACGACGCCAGCATCTGCGCCCAGCCCAGCGGGCCACCGAATTCCTGTGCCTGCCAGGTGTTGGTCGAGCTGATCGCGAGCGGGCGATCGGGCAGGATGCGGTACTTGGGGGCCGCGTCGACCATGCCGTTGTGGTGGTCGAACGGGTGCTGGCACGGGAACTGCAGGCCCACCGCCCAGTCCAGCAGGATCGGCTGCGTCCGGCCCAGATAGCTGTCCAGCGACACCAGCTTCGGCACCCGCGGCGGCGTGAACGCCAGCCACTGATCGCCGATCAGGATCGGGTCGTTGGCCCGGATGCGCACCACATTGGCGTCGTCGGACAGCGCCGAGAACGGGATGCGCAGGTTCCGCCAGGACGGCGCGGGGCCGATGTCCAGCGGCCGGTAGGACCGGATCTCGCCGAGGCTGCCGTCCGGATTCCGGTGCGCGTACTCCAGGAAGATGTCCTGGCCGTAGGTCATGTTGCCGGTGTCGTCGAACGACATCGCGCGCCCGGCCGCCGAGATGACGATCAGCGGGGTGTCGTCCGAACGCTGCGGCAGCTGGTACCAGCTGGAAGTGAGCGAGGCGGGCTGCTGCACGCCGTCCTGGTAGCTGCCCATCACCGGGGTGGTGGCCGGATCCAGGCCGAAGGGCAGGGCCACGGTCGATCCGTTGACGCCCTGGGCGCCCTTGCCGCCGCCGGTGCCCGCGTTCTGGCCCTCCTCGAAGGCCGGGCCGACGGTCTGGGTGGAGGTGTTGCCGGTGCCCGGCTTCACCTCGACGGCGTCCGCGTCGAGCTTGGCAGCGACTCCGTTGGGGGAGAAGCCGACCGGGTTCTCCCCGGCCAGCGGGTCGCCGTTCAGCGGCGGGTGCGCGGGATCGATGATCGGGGTCAGGTTGCCGCCGTTGACATTGCCCTCGACCAGCACGTCATTGGCCAGGCCACAGGTCTTGCCGGTGACCGCGTCGACGTTCGAGCGGGCCAGCGAATAGGCCGGGTACTGCTGCACCGCGCCCTTGAGCAGCGACACCACCTCGAAGAGCACCATGAGCGCGGCGACCACGGTCAGCGGAATCGCGGCGAACCTGCGGATCCGCTTGCCGCGCCGGGTCTTCCCGTTCTCCATCGGCTTGGCGTAGCCCTCGCGCAGCGACTGCCACGCCACCACCGCCAGTGCCAGCCCGAACAGCATGAGCATCAGGGTGTTGGACTGGAAGCCGTGCAGGGAGACGGTCTTGTCGTACCAGGGCACGCCGTAACTCGAGACGTACCAGTAGCCGTTGATGCCGGAGAAGGCGACGGCGAGGGTGAACAGCAGCCCGGCCAGGAAGACCGAACGGTTCTTGCGGGACCGCAACGCGGTGGCGGACACTGCGACCGCGGTCACCGCCGCCAGCGAGCCCGCGATGCCCGCGTACGAACCGAAGTGGTGGGTCCACTTGGTCGGGTTGAACATCATGAAGAAGATGGTTCCGAAGACCACGCCCATGAGTCGCCAGGTCGGTGCGCTCGCGATGCCCGGCACCTGCCGCCGGCGCAGCAGCACCAGCATGGTGGTCATCAGGCACAGGATCATGAGCAGGAACGCGAACCGGCGCGCCAGCGAGCCGTCCACCGTCTCGACGAACAGGTAGTAGTAGCGCAGATAGTCCTTGTACCAGGCCAGATTCGGCCCGGTCACCTGCCGCACCCGGTTGGCCTCCATGATCCCGGCGAAGGTCTGATCGGCGAAAACCGCCACCAGCACCAGGGTTCCGGCCGCCGCGATGGGGGCCAGCAGGGCCACGTCGCCGAATCGCTTGCGCCGTCGCACCACGATGGCGACCAGTGGCCGGATGCCCGCGAGCAGGGCCGCCACACACATCAGACCGGTGGGTGCGGCCGCCAGCGTGAACGCCGCCACCAGCACCGCGACCGCGGCGGGCAGCAGCCGCGAGGTCGCGATGGCCCGCTCGATGGAGACCCAGGTCAGCAGCGCGCCCAGGGCCACGATCGGCTCCGAGCGCAGGCCGTTGTCGTAGGGCAGCCAGAAGGCCAGGAACACCAGGCCGCCGGTCCACAGCGCGACCTTGGACCGGGCCACCGCATTGCCCAGTCGCGGCACCACCTCGCGGCTGATCACCAGCCAGCACAGGATTCCGCAGAGCAGCGCGGGAATTCGCACCCACGGGCTGGCGGTGGAGATCTCGGCGAAGGCCTGGATGACGTAGTAGTACCAGCCGAACGGCGCTTCCGGCACGCCGTACCAGCGGAAGTAGTTGGCCAGGTAGCCGGCGTGCGGGGCCGCCCGCACCATGGTCAGGATGTAGCCGTCGTCGGAAGTGTTGGCGCCCACGAAATGCCACAGCAGCAGGGTGCCGATGATGCCGCCGTCCGCCCAGGTCGGCTTCAGCCAGTGCGCGGGCAGGATGCGCCGGTGCCCGCGGCCGTCGCTGGTGTCCAGCACCGCGAGCGCGCCCATGGCCAGCAGGGTGAGCAGCACGGCGGCGATGATCGCGACCAGCTTGATCAGCGTCGGCGAGGACGAGTACCGGGAGTCGATCGTCATGTGGAACGAAAGGCCGTCCGGGACGCCGCCTTTCATATCGGTGAAGACGCCCACCACCTGCGGCCGCAGGTCGCCCAGCAGCCGGCCCTCGATCGGCACGGTGACCAGTTCCCGGCCGCCGTCGGCGGTGGTCTTCTCGACCGTGCGGGTGACGCCCTCGAAGACCGCGTAGGTCTCCTTGCTGTCGGAGGTGATGACGAGCTTCGAGCACTCGTTCAGCTCCGCGCGGGTGGCGGTGGCCACCACGGCATTCCGGTCCAGCACGTCCACGCTCTCGCCGGAGACGCGGACGAACATGGCCTCCAGGTCCGCGCTCTTGCCCTGCGGCGGGGCCGTTGCCAGCAGGATGCCGCCGCGTGGATCCAACTGCCCGACCGCGCTACAGGGGATGGTGACGTTCACATCGATCGGCACCTGCGACACCAGGGCCGCCTGCACCGGATCGAGCGAACCGCTCTGCGGCCAGCTCACCTCGGCCTGGGTCTGCTGCACCGGCAGGAACGGCGTCGCCAGCGCGAACAGCGCCCCGAGCACGCCCGCGACGATCGCTATCAGCTTCGCTACCCGGTAATCACGCGGGTTCGCGGGGTCGGTCGCCGGAGGGTTCGGTTTGATGAGCACTGCGGAGGCGTCTGGCACGGTTGCTGATGGTATCTGCCCTCTCTGAGAGTGGCGGTGTTCACTCCCGCGCCGCCGTAGGCATGGTGTGAATCGACGCGAAAGCCCGCCGGGAACAGTGCTCCGAGCGGGCTTTCGCGACTGCTACTTGGCCTTGATCGGCGAGTCCTTCGCCAGGCCTGACCGGGTCTCGACGGTCACGTCCAGAGTCGGGCGTGAATTCGCGTCCGGAGCGTACGGGGTGAACTTCTCGAGTGCGCCCCAATCCCGTCGCCAGTCGTGCTTCAGGTACGACGGCCGGGTCTCGGACTGCAGCAGCAGACCGGTCCAGCCGAGCGGCCCGCCGCCGATATCGTCCTGCCAGGCGTTGGAGGCGTCCTGGCCCACGCGGTCGGGCAGGATGCGCCACGCGGGCACCTCGGCCACGCCGTCGTGGTGGTCGAACGGGCGCTGGCACGGGAACGCGAGACCCACATGCCAGTCCTCCAGCACCGGGGCCTGGTCGCCGACAAGGGAATTCAGCGTCCGCAGCTCGGGCAGCCGGGGCGGGGTGACCGCCAGCCACTGGCGCGGGGTGATGTCGGCATCGTTCAGGACCAGGCGAATCGCGTTCGCGCCCGCGGGAATCTGGTCCAGCGGGATGCGCAGATTGCGCCACGACGGGTTCGGGCCGATATCGATGGGCCGGATCTGGCCGACATCGCGGACCTCACCCGCGGCGTCGCGGGTGCCGTACTCGACGAGCAGGTCCTGTCCATAGGTCTGGACGCCGTCCTTGTCGAAGGACTTGATCCGGCCCGCCGCGGTCACCACCAGCACCTGGTAGGCCGGGTTATCGCGCACGGTGTTGAGCTTCTCGGCGTTGTACCACTGGGTGGTGAGCTTCGAAACCTGCTGCTCGCCATCGGTGTAGCTGCCCAGCACGGGGGTCTTGGCCGGATCCAGGCCGAAGGGCAGGGCGACCGAGCTGCCGTTGATACCGGCCTGCTCGCTCTTGCCGCCTCCGGTGCCGGCCCCGGTGGTCTTGGAGGTCTTGTTGCCGGACTTGTCGTTCACCGAGTTGGCGCCGCCGGTGACGGTCTCCTCGGCGTCGGCGGTGAGGTCGGCGGCCACGCCGTTGGGGGTGAATCCGGTGTTCTGCGCGGCCAGGCCGTCGGCGTCGGAGCCGGTCCACGGGTGCAGCAGCGACCCGGCGGTGTCGGTCTCCACCAGCACCTCGTTGGCCAGGGCGCACGAATCGCCCTTCAGCGAGCGCAGATTCGACTGGGCGATGGAGTAGGCCGGGTACTGGCCGACGGCCGCCTTGGCCAGCGACAACACCTCGAACAGCACCAGCGCGGCGGCCGCGATGGTGAGCGGCATGCTGGCGAACCTGTCGAAGCCGCGCACCGGCCGCGGTGACGTGTACGGCTCCCGGAAGTGCTGGTAGGCCGCGATCAGCAGGCACAGCACCGCCAGTCCCAGGAACAGGGTGGAGAAGCCCTTGCCCGCGACGAGCGGGGCCTTGTCGAACCACGGCACGCCGTAGCTGGACACGTACCACCAGCCGTTGGGGCCGGTGAAGGTCATGGCCAGCAGGAAGAACACCGCCGCCGTGAACAGCGTCCGGTTGCGCGGCGAGCGAATCCCGTTGACCCCCACCGCGACCGCGGCCAGCGCCGCCAGCGATCCGGCCAGGCCCGCGTACACGCCGAAGTGGTGGGTCCACTTGGTTGGCGTGAACATCATCAGGAACAGCGACATGAACACGATGCCCAGCACCCGCGCCGACGGACCGCGCGAGGTGCCCGGGATGCGGCCGTTCTTGCGCAGCATCACCATCACGCACACGCCCAGGCACAGCAGCATGGCGAGGATGCCGAACCGGCGGGCCAGCGAGCCGTCGGGGGACAGCATGAGCAGCGAGTCCCAGCGGGTGCGCTCGTCGAACCAGGCCACATTGGGCCCGATCAGGGTGCGCACCCGGGTGGCCTCCATGACCGAGGCCAGGGTCTGATCGCCGAAAACGACCACCAGCACCAGGGTTCCGGCCGCGATGCCGGGCGCGAGCAGCGCGCCGTAGCGCGGCAGCCAGGAACCGCGCTGCCGCCCGGCGCGTTTGATGATCACCATGAGCACCGGCCGCGCGCCCGCGATCAGGGCCGCGATGCAGATCAGCCCGGTCGGCCCGGCGGCCAGCGAGAAGGCCGCGATCAGCACGCCGACGGCCGCGGGCAGCAGCCGCCCGGTGGCGATGGCCCGTTCGATGGAGCACCAGGTCAGCAGCGCGCCCGCCGCGATCAGCGGTTCCGGTCGCAGGCCGTTGTCGTACGGCATCCAGGCGGCCAGGAACACCAGGCCGGCGGTCCAGATGGCGACCTGGTCGCGGCGCACCCGGGAGCCCAAGCGCGGCAGCACTTCCCGGCTGATCACCAGCCAGCACACGATGCCGGCCAGCAGCGCGGGCAGCCGCATCCAGGGACTGGAGTCGCTGATCCGGGTCATCCAGGCCAGTACCTCGTACGGCCACCCGAAGGGCGCCTCGGCGACCCCGAACCAGCGGTAGTAGTTGGCCATGTAGCCCGAATACTTCGAGGCCCGGGCCATATTCAGGATGTAGCCGTCGTCGGAGGTGTTGGCTCCGATGAAGTGCCACACCACCAGTGTGCCCAGCACCGCGACATCGGCGAGCCGCACCCGCCACCAGTGCGCGGGCAGGAAGCGGCGCGGCTTGCGGCCGTCGGAGGTGTCGAGCAGGTGCAGCGCGTACAGCGACAACAGCGTGAACAGCACCGCGCCGATGATCGCCAGCCGCTTCAGCCAGCTCGGGCCGGAGGTGAAGCGCGCGTCGATCCGCACGGTGGCGGAGGCGTTCCCGAGCTGCTCCCGCTTCAGATCGGTGAACAGGCCCACCACCTGCGGCCGGGTGTCGCCGCCGACGGTGCCGACGAACGGCGTCCCGTCCTTGCGCGCGACCCCGGTGAATTCGACGCGGGTCTGGGTGGCGTCCGAGCGCACGGTCACGGTTCCGCAGTCGCCGATCTCGGCCACCGGCGCGGACAGCAGCGGAATCAACCGCACCAGGACCGACAGGACGGGTCCCTTGCCGGGTTCGTCGGTGACCTTGACGACCAGGCCCTTGGTCTCGGCCTGACCGGAGGCGGCGGGCACCGTCGAGAACAGCGTCCCGCTGGGCAGCTCCCGCAACACCTGGCACGGCAGCGTCAAGTCCAGGCTCAACGGCACATACGAGACCAGGGGCGCGGCCACGTCGGCCGTATCCCCTTGCGGCCAATGCAGAGTGGGCCGGTCCTGCTGCACCGGCAGGATCGGGGTGATCACCGCCAGCAGGAATCCGAGAAGACCGGACACCAGGGCGAGGATGCGGATGCGGTGGAACGCTCGGGAGTCTGCGCGCACGAAGAACGACTCTATGATGGTTGGTATCCGAACTGGGCGTGGGGCCGGGCCGGAAGACAAGAGGAATCATGACCGAGCTGCGACCTGGCGAAGTTCTCGCCGGGTATGTGATCGCGCGGCGGGTCGGGGCCGGGGGATCGGGCGTCGTCTACGCGGCCCGGCATCCGCGCTTACCCCGGCTCACGGCTCTGAAGATCTTGAAACGCGATGAGGTCGCCGAAGACGACGAGGTGTGGCGGCGTTTCGAGCGCGAGGCCGATATCGCGGCGCATTTCGACCATCCCAATATCGTGCAGATCTATGACCGCGGCGTCGCCGAGGACCGGTTCTGGATCTCCATGCAGTTCGTGGACGGCGCGGATGCCGGTGAACTGCACCATGTTTCGCCCGAGCGGGCGTTGAGTATAGGCGGCGAGATCGGGGCCGCGCTGGATTACGCGCACGGGAAGGGCGTGCTGCACCGGGATGTGAAGCCGTCCAACATCCTCATCGCCGACCCCGAGAGCGGCCGCCCGGAACGCGCGCTGCTCACCGATTTCGGCATCGCCCGGCTGCGCGACGAGACCACCAAGCTCACCCATACCGGAAATATCTCCGCCACTTTCGCTTTCGCATCACCGGAGCAGGTGAGCGGGAAGCCGGTCGGTCCGCGATCGGATCAATACTCGCTGGCCTGCACGCTTTTCGTGCTGCTCACCGACCAGCGGCCCTTCGCCGCCGACAATCCGCTGGCCTGGGTGCACGCTCACACCCAGGAGCAGCCGCGGCGGCTGAGCGAACTGAACCCAGCGCTCCCGGCCGCCCTGGACGACGTGTTCGACCGGGCCCTGGCGAAGGACCCGGAGGACCGCTTCGACAACTGCGTGGATCTCGCCTACGCCGCCACCCAGGCGTACTACTCCGATCCGGCCCTGGCCGTCACCGCCCGCGCCCGCCTGCCGCATCCGCCGCCCCGCGGCAGCGGGCGGAGGAGGCGACGGAAACCGCTGTGGCAGGGGCGATTACAACGGCGCGTCCTGATTCCGGCGGCGGTGGCGGCGGTGACCGCGGCGGGCGTGGGATTCGTGCTCGACCAGGGCAATGCCCCGCCCGCGCCGACCGCGCGGGGGATGGTGCCCGACCGGTTCGTGGGCACCTGGCTGGCCACCGAGGGACAGACCAACTACCGGCTCACCGTGCAGCAGGCCAAGATCGGCGATCCGGTGCTGTCCAATCGGGTGGACGGCGTGCTCCCCAATGGTTTTCCGTTCCACTGCGAGTTCTCCGCGCCGCTCGACCAGGTGCCCGGCGACGGCGACCGGCTCATCATCGGCACCTCCGAGATCGTGGTGCGCGAGCCGTCCAATGCCTGCCGCGCCAACGGGCCCACCACCCTCACCCTGCTGCCCGACGGGCGGGTCAGCCGCAAAACCGATGTGAGCGGGCTGATCACGTACACGAGCGCCGACACCCTGATCTCCTCCTGGGGCCGCGAGGACGCCGCCATCGCCCGCGCCTTCCCGAGCCTGATCGGCCAGCTCTCCGCCAACGGCACCGCGGTCGGCTGGCAGGGCGGCTCCTGCCGCGCCAAGGATCCCGGGCCGGACGAGGCGGTCCGGGGCGCGCACCGGGTGCGTTGCAACGCCGAGGACGCCACCGGGCAGCCGCGCTTCGACTTCCTCGACTTCGACACCCGCCCCGGCAAATCCGTGGCCGCGCTGTTCTTCGGCGGCAACGCGCGCGTCACCCCGGTAACGCACCAGGACGTGGCGGGCGATCTCACCGTCACCACGGCGGCCACGGTGGATCCGGCCGTGACCCGGGACAGCGACAGCCAGCGCGCGCTGGCCGCGGTCTCCTTCCCCGACGGCGATCCGCGGTCGCGCTTCGTCATGGTGCTGCACTGGCCCGGGCACACGGTGAACAACCTCCTGACCGACTGGCTCGACAAGGCTCCACTGAGGTAGCAGGGCTCCACTGAAGTAGGTAGGTGCGCGATCATGGCCGATCCGAAGCCGGGCGAGGAGATCGCCGGATACGTCATCGAACGCTGGATCGGGGCCGGGGGATCGGGCACCGTCTACGCCGCCCGCCATCCCCGGCTACCGCGCCTGGCCGCCCTCAAGGTCTTCAACCGCGACGAGGTGGCCGCCGACACCGAGGGCTGGCGGCGCTTCGAACGCGAGGCCGACATCACCGCCCGCTTCGACCATCCGAATATCGTGTCGGTCTACGACCGCGGCCTCGACGCCGGAAGACTGTGGATCGCCATGCAATTCGTGGCCGGACCCGACGCCGACGGGCTCACCGGCCTGGCCCCCGAACGGGCGCTGCGCATCGGCGGCGGCATCGCCTCGGCCCTCGACTACGCGCACGGCCAGGGCGTGCTGCACCGGGATGTGAAGCCCTCCAACATCCTGCTGTCCCCGCCCGCGGACGGCCGCCCCGAACGCGCCCTGCTCACCGATTTCGGCATCGCGCGCCTGCGCGACGAGACCACCCACGTCACCAAGACCGGCGACATCTCCGCCACCTTCGCCTTCGCCTCGCCCGAACAGGTGTCGGGCCGCTACCTGGACCCGCGCACCGACCAATACTCCTTGGCCTGCACCCTTTTCGTGCTGCTCACCGGCACCCGGCCATTTCTCGCCACCGACCTGGCGGGCTGGATCTACGCCCACACCAGCACCCCGCCCCTGCACGTCACCCAGTTGCGCCCGGACCTGTCCGCGGCCTTCGACCCCGTTTTCGACCGTGCCCTGGCCAAACATCCGGACGAAAGATTCCCCAGCTGCACCGATTTCGCCGACGCGGCCTGGCACGCCTGGCAGACGGGTTCGGATCCGACGGTCCTGAACCCGGCCGCGCCCGACACCCCGCCGTTCGGCTTCGTCACCGACCCGGGCGTCCTGCGCTCCCCGCGCACGGACCCGACCCTGCTGCGCTCCTCGCGCACCGACCCGACCGCGCTCGCCGGCGGCGGCTACCGCACCGACCCCGGTGCACCGGCCTACCGTGTCGCCTACGGCGCGCGCACCGGATCGTTCGAAGACGCCGCGCCGCACCGGCATCGGGCCCCCGAACCGGTCCCGGTGGCCACGGGTGTGAGCCGCGGCGTGGTCACCGGATTGCTGGCCGTGCTGGCGGCCGCCGTGATCGGCGGCAGCGCCATCGTGGTCACCATGAACCTGGAGAGCCACGGAAGATCCACCGGCACACCGCTGTCCGCGGCGGTCCCCACCGTCGCCTCGGCCGCCCCCACCGCGCTCACCACGGTCGCCGCCACCACGCCGCCCGCACCCGCCGGCCGAGTCCCGTCCGCCTTCGTCGGCGACTGGTCGGGCACCAGCACCGCCAACGCCGACCGCTACCGACTGGCCATCCGCCAGGGCAACCTGAACGACGTGGTCGTGACCTCCACCGTCCTCCGCGACAACCAGCCCATCTGCGTCTTCGACTACCGCCTGCTGGGCGTCCCCGGCAGCGCCGACATCACCGTCGGCGCGGGCGGTCTGGTCAGCGGCGACGCCGACGGCTGCCTGGTCCAGGGCACCCATGAATTGGTGCTGACCGACGGCCGCATCACCCGCGCGCTCTCCCGCAGCGGCGCGGTCACCTACACCCGCGCCGGCTGACCGCCGAAAAGTCCTTCAACCGGCCGGAATTCGATAGGGTTCCCACGACACGCCGGCCCGCTGACGCGGGGTCAGTGCAGCAGCCCGCGGACGTCCCACAGCCACACGCCGTCGACGTACTTCGCCGGGAAGCCGAGCAGTTGGTCCACGGTCAGCCGCAGCGTGTCGGCGTTGTCGGTGGGCGGCAGCACCACCACGTCGGCCTGCCAGTAGCGGAGGTCGACCAGGGCGCGGACGCGGTCGGACTCGTCGATCACCGGAATCTTGTTGGACTGCTGGGCTTTGATCAGCAGGCTCGCGGTGGGGCGGTCGTCGGGGCCGTAGCGGCCCTTCTTGGAGGAGCCGGTGGGCCCGACGAAATAGCCGCCGGCGAGCGGGAATCCGAAGCCGGAATCGACCTGCCAGCGCAGCGCGCGGGCATCGGGGGCGGTGGGCGGCGGAGCGATCACCACGGAGCCGCCCGAAACGTAGTGGCGCACCGTGCCGTCGGTGAAGAACGCGGGCGTGGGCGCGCGCTGCACCACCGGCAGCACGGTCGGGGTGAGCGGCAGCAGGGCGAAGACCAGGGCGGCGAACAGAGCCAGCGGTCGCCAGTCGGTCGCCGAGACGCCCCAGTAGTCCAGCGCGCGCTGGGTGGCCAGCACCAGCACCACCGCGATGGCGGGGATGGCGGCCATGGTGAAGCGGGACTCCAGCACCGAATTCAGCAGCGGCACATGGTCGAGCCACTTCCACGGCAGCACGATGCCGGTATCGCTGAGCCCGATGGTGGCCGAGGCGCCCAGGGACAGGACGGTGAACAGGGCGATCACCGCGGCGGCGGCCCGCACCGCGCGTTCGCGCCACATGAGGACGACGGCCACCGACACCACGATCCACAGCGGCCAGCCGAAGTACGAGTTCTCCTCGGTCGCGTTGATGGCCACGTTCTGGCCGTGCGCGAACAGGCCGCCCAGCGACTCGGAGGGGAACTGGAACAGCGCCTTCAGATCGTTCTTCATCGGCCCGTGGTCGATGGAACGGTAGGACTGCGGCCCGAAGAACTGCCACCACAGCGGAATATTGGTCAGCAGCACCGTGATCAGCGCCGCCAGCAGCACCGGCGGGGCCAGGGTGCGCACCATCCGGAGCCCGGTCTTCGGGGCGTGCAGGTGGTAGACCAGCGCGAACACACCGAAGGCGAGCGCGAAGATGAGCAGCGGCTCCTCACCGAGCGCGATCTGCATCGCCACCAGCAGGCCCAGCACGAAGGCGTCCTTGTTGCGGCGGCCGCGACTCACCTCGGCGTCCGCGGCCGCGCGGCGCGCCATCCGGATCACCTTCAGGCCGATCACCGGCAGCAGCGCCAGCAGCACGAAATTCGGGTGCGCGTTGGCGTGCGAGATCATGGCGGGCGCGAACCCGCAGAACAGGCCGCCCATGGCCGCGGCGAATCTGGACGACACCAGTTCCCGCGAGAACAGCCAGTACCAGGCGAACGCGGTGCCGCACAGGCCCAGGGTGAGCACCAGCACGAAGGTGACCGTCGGCCCGAACAGCAGGGTGACCGGGGTGAGCGGCACCCCGACCCCGAACATGGCGGTATTGGCCATCATGTTCACGCCGTCGGGATAGTTCTGCAGCGTGGTGCCCAGCGGATTGCGCAGGTGCGAGACATCGTGGGCGGTGACCGCGAAGAACCACTCCCACATGGTCTGGTCCTGGCCGCTCTTGATCAGGTAGCCGCGGTCGGTGTGCAGCCACTGTCCCGACAGCACCAGCACCGCCAGCGACAGGTACGCGCTCGCGACGAACAGATCGGCCCGCGCCAGGCGTAGCCGTGCGGCCGTGCGCTGCGCGCGAGTCAGGTTGGGACGGGCCGTATTCGGCGTGACGTGGTCGAGAACCGCCACCGCCGAGCCCGTTTCGTTCCCCCGATCGGTTTCCCGCCCCTGTGCCACGCATAACTCCTTGTGCCTTGCAATCAGCGGCCCACGCTACAGCTTCCGACTGAGATTGCACTGGCAAGTCGTGAAGTTATCCACAGATCCGGACAGTTATCCCCAGATTTCGCCGCATTTTTGGGGATAAGTGATCCTTGTCTCGCCCCATCCCTCAGACACGCACGACGAGGGTGAATGGTCCGATATCGGTGATGCGGTAGTGCCCGTCGTCGAACAGCGCCTTGGGCAGCGTCACCGTGATGCGCTTCACATTCGGATCGTTCGGGTAGACGTCCTCGGACAGCCGCAGCGTGTAGCCGTCGCCGGAACGCCGGAACAGGAACGCGTCCGGCGCCCGCCACGGGCAGTGTTCGAGCGCGTCGGTCAGCTCCCGGGG
Source organism: Nocardia sp. NPDC004582 (assembly GCF_053602115.1). Taxonomy (NCBI): domain Bacteria; kingdom Bacillati; phylum Actinomycetota; class Actinomycetes; order Mycobacteriales; family Nocardiaceae; genus Nocardia; species Nocardia sp. NPDC004582. The sequence goes on from NZ_JBSGCY010000017.1 coordinate 24,521, forward strand.
TGTCTTCAGCGTGGCCCAGCGCTGGATCTCGGCGGTCCGCTCCGCGAAGTGCGCCAGCGGGTTCGCGTAATGCGAAGTGAGCGCCTGGAATCCGAAATACGGGTAGATCGCCAGGAAGCTGGTGTCCGCGGTCAGCACCACACTGCCGTCGCGCGGCCGCCCGGTCTGCTCCAGCAGTTTCGCGTCGATCTCGCGGTAGTAGGAGACGGCCGACGGAGCGCGCTTGTCGGCGCGCTCGCCATTGCCGTCGGTGTCGGTGTAGGCCGTGGTGATCTCGGTGGCGAGCACCGTCGGAATGCCCTGGCTGAACCCGATCGCCCCGGCCAGCGCCACCGCGGCCGCCGCGATCCGGAACCGGCCCGGCTCGTTCAGCGCCTGGTAGACCGCCCGCGCGCCCTCGGCGAAGGCGAACACGCCCGCCGCCGACAGCAGCGCCAGCAGCGGCGATTCCAGCCGGAACGACAGCAGGGTGGTCCCGGCCGCCGTCGCTGCCATGGACAGCAGACACCACAGGTAGATGGCGACGACGCCGATGCCCAGCGCCTGCGCGCGCCGCGAACTGCCCGCGCGCAGCACCAGCCAGATGGTTCCGGCCAGGCAGAACACACCCAGCAGATCGAACTCGGTCATGGGCAGCGGCAGCCGCGAACCGGTCTCGGGGAGGTAGTGGAACGCCGAGCCCGAGCCCAGAGATGCCTTGCCGGACAGGAACTTCAGCAGGAACGGGGTCCAGACGGCCAGGGCCAGCACGCCCGCGATCGCGCCGATTCCGATGAGCCGGACCAGGATCGGCCAGATAGCCCGCCAGGTGTGCTGCGATCGGATGGCAAATCCGGCGGCGATGAGCGCCATCAGGCACACCGCGAAGACCGCGACGCCGAAGTAGAGGCTGTAGAAGGTGGCTCCGAGGCCGAGGAACAGTCCGGTCCCCACCACCGCGCCCCAGCCGCCCGCGGTGGTCTCCGCGTCCTCGCTGGTCTCGGCGGGCCGATACAACGCGCCCCAGGCCAGGACCAGCGCGGGGCCGAGCAGCAGCGTGAGCACCGCGCTGTAGGCCTCGGGCGCACCGTAGGCGAGGGTCACCGCGGTAGTCGCGGTGGCGACCGCGACCGCCCAATCCGCGCGAATCAGCCTGGACCACAGCACCAGCGCGACCGCCGCCGCGACCGCCAGGCCGATGATCGCGAAGGGCTTGAACGCCTCCCACCCGGCCAGCCCGGTCAGGCTCGCGAACCGGCCACCCAGCCAGAACCAGCCCGCCGGATAGAACGGCGGCAGTTCCGCGTAGTTCATATCGCGCAGCGCGGCGCTGTCGGTCAGCCGCGTCAGATACTGCGTCCGGAACTCCTGGTCCACGGACATGCCGAACAGGTACAGCTTGGTGGCGGCCAGCGGCATGCCGAGGGTCACGGTCACGAAGGCCGAAAGTCCGCCCCAGGACAGCAGTTTCGCGAGCCACCCCCACTTGCGCAGGCGCAGCAACACCACCGCGACCGTCAGCATCGCCAGCGCGGCCACCTGCCCGACCGTGGTCAGCGCCCGGGTCACGTTGGAGGAGTTGAACGCCGGCCAGTGCACGACCGAGAACGCCTCGAGCCCGATCGCGGCCACCACGGCCGCCACCACAGCGGCGAGCACGGCCTCCCCGGCCGCACTACCGGCCTGCCGCGCCAGCACCGCCGCTCGCCCGCTCGCCCGCTCGCTCATCCGCACCAGCCCTCCGCATTCGTGTCCATGGACCGCCGGTCAGCCTAGCCAGTGCCGCGTGCGCGAACGCCTCGCCGGGGCCGACCCGCCGGATATGAAAAACGCCGCACCCGGGGACCGGAATGCGGCGTTGATCGCAAGCTCGCCTAGATGGGCAGCTTGCGGAAGATCGGACGCGGCACGTGCCGCAGGATCATCATGACGTAGCGGAAAACGGTGGGGGCCCAGACGATTTCCTTGCCCTTCTCCGAGGCCGACACCGCGAGCAGCGCGACGTCTTCCTTGTTCACGGTGAGACCGTTCTCCTTGGCGTGCGCGGAGAGCCGGGTGCGCACCATGCCGGGGCGGATGACCGTGACGCGCGGGCCGAACTTGGCCAGCGCCTCACCCAGACCCAGGTAGAACCCGTCCAGGCCGGCCTTGGTGGAGCCGTAGACGAAGTTGAAGCGGCGCACGCGCTCACCGGCGACCGAGGACATGGCCAGGATGCGGCCGAAGCCCTGCGCCTTCATCTTCTCGCCGAGCAGCACGCCCACCGACACCGCGGCGGTGTAGTTGATCTCGGCCATCATGACGGCCTTGCGCTGGTCCTGCCAGAAGATCTCGCCGTCGCCGTCGATGCCGAACGCGACGATGGCCACGTCGACGTCACCGTCGGCCCAGGCCGCGTCGATCACCGCGGGGTGGCTGCCGGTGTCGAGCGCGTCGAAGTCGACGACCTGGACCTCGGAGGCCCCGGCCGCCTTCATCTGCGATACGGCGTCCTCGCGCAGCGGATCACCCGGCAGGGCCGCCAGGACGATGCGCGCGGGGCCCTTCTTCAGGTACTCGGCGCAGATCGCCAAGCCGATCTCCGAGGTGCCGCCCAGCAGCAGAATGGATTGCGGGTTGCCTACCGCATTGATCACTGAAGCTCCAGCCTTCTCGCCATATCGGACATGAAAACGCCTGTGGGGTCGACGCTCCGGCGGATCTTGATCCACTCGTCGATCCGGGGGTACATCTTGTGGAAGGTCTCCGCGTCGGTGCGCGAATCCTTGGCAGTGTAGATGCGGCCGCCGAACTCGAGGACGCGGCGGTCCAATTCGCGCACCAGCTCGTTGAGGCCCGGGCGGATCGGGAAGTCGAAGCAGGTGTTCCAGCCCTCCATGGGGAAGCTGAGCGGAGCCTGGTTCCCGGGACCGAAGAACTTCAGCACATTGAGCGCGGAATGATGCCCCGATGCCTGAATATCAATGATGATCTTGGTGAATTCGTCGAGGGCCTCCGGCGGCACCACGAACTGGTACTGCAGGAATCCCTTCGAGCCGTAGGCCCGATTCCACTCCGAGATCACGTCCAGCATGTGATAGAACTGCGTCAAGTTCATCAGCTTGCCGGTGTAGTTACCGCCGAGCGCGTAGTACGCCTCGCCGACCATTCCCAGCGTGAACTTGTTGACCGCGAAGCTCGGGAAGATATCCGGCACCGTCAGCAGATTCGGGGCGTCGAACTTCAGCGGATTCTTACGCAGCTTCTTCGGCAGCTCATCGAGTTTCGCCAGCCGGCCGCGAGACACATTGGCGCGGCCCAGCTTCGGCGGCCCGGAGATCACGTCGAACCAGGTCGAGGAGTAGGTGTAGTTCGCCTCGGACCCGTCCTTGTGGACCGCGATCGTCTCCTCGAGGTCGACGGTCTTGATGCCGTCGGAGATGAAGTAGGCCGTCTCGGTCGGCGTCATCTCGATGGTGGCGCGCAGCACGATGCCGGTCAGCCCATTGCCGCCGACGGTCGCCCAGAACAGCTTGGCGTTCTTCTTCGGCCCGATGGTCTGCACCTTGCCGTCGGCGGTGAGCAGATCGATGGACCGCACGTGGTTGCCGAAGCTGCCCGCGCTGTGGTGGTTCTTGCCGTGGATGTCGGAGCCGATCGCGCCGCCCACCGTCACCTGCCGGGTGCCCGGGAGCACCGGAACCCACAGGCCGAACGGCAGCGCCGCCTTCATCAGCTGGTCGAGGGACACGCCCGCGTCCACGTCCACCAGCCGGGAGTCCCGGTCGATGCGGTGGATGCGGTTGAGCGCGGTCATGTCGACGACCAGGCCGCCGGCGTTCTGGGCGTGATCGCCGTAGGAGCGGCCCAGGCCGCGGGCGATGACGCCGCGACGCAGGTGCGCGGGCTTCGAGTCGTTGTCCTCCGCGACCATGGCGACCGCCTTGGCGATCAGCTCCGGGTCACTGGTGGAGAGCACTTCCGAGGTGGTGGCCGCGGTGCGCCCCCAACCGGTCAAGCGCCGGGTCTGCGTCGGCAGGTCGAACGAACCCTGCTGTGACACGGTGCCCTCTTTTTCTTTGCCGACTACAGGGCTGTCACCGTTCGAGCTGGGCTCGGCGGCGGCCGCGGTAGTGGTCTGAGCTTTCGTGGACATCGGCATAGAGGCTACAGGCATAACCGTTCCGAGGCTTGTGTCCAATGTCGCGGGCACTACTCTTCTGCGTTGTGACCGCGGAACCCCATCTGCCCCTCCCGCCCGAGCTGCCCCTGGTCGATGAACCCGGCGGTACGGACGTCGATCTCAAGACGCAGATCATTCGTTTCCTGGCGACGGGCATCTTCTCCGCGGTGGTGGACTTCGGCCTGTACACCCTGCTTTTCCAGCTGGTGGGCCTGCCGTTGCCGGTGGCCAAGTCGATCAGCTTCATCGCGGGCACCACGACGGCGTACCTGATCAACCGGCGCTGGACCTTCCAGGCCGAGCCGAATCGCAAGCGGTTCCTGGCGGTGATCGCCCTGTACGCGCTGACCTTCGCCCTGCAGGTGGGGATCAACCAGCTCTGCTACTACGCGCTGCCGGACGCCTGGTGGCGGATGGCCCTGGCGTTCTGTGTCGCGCAGGGCACCGCCACCGTGATCAACTTCATCGTCCAGCGCGCGGTGATCTTCAAGATCAACTAGGCGCGGCTCAGGATTCGACGAGGGCGCTGGTCTCTTCCTTGGCCCGGAAGTAGTCGCCGCCCTTGGCGCGCACATTGTCGGTGCCCCACTGCCGGGCCTCCCGCTGCGCGGGCACCAGGTGCGGAATGTGCTTGCGGCAGTGGATGTAGGCCTCCTCCACATCGACCACCACCCAGCGCTCCGGCATGCGGCCGCGGGATTCGGCGGGCAGATCCGGGACGCAGCGGCGCATGAGCGCGTCGTCCACGATGCGGGCGGTGCCGTTGACGTGCAGGCCGATCAGATCCTGCACGAAGTCGATCATCAGGATGCCGACGTGCGGATTCTCGAGCACATTGCCCAGGCTGGCCATCACGCCGTTACCGCGGTATTCGGGGTAGGCGACGGTGCGTTCGTCGATCACGTGCAGGAAGCCGGGATTGCCGGCGCGGAAGCTGGCATCGCATTCGCCGTGCTTGTCGGCGGTCGCGATGAAGGCCATATCCATCCGGCGGATGAAATCGATCATGTGGGTATTGAGCCGATCCCGTACCTGATCGGAGTAGAAGCGCTCCGCGCGGTCCTCGGTGCCGTACCGTTCCTGCAGTTCCCGCTCGCCGTCGCTGCCGTTTCTGACCCCGGGCATCGTGCGCCCCCTTTGGTAGCTGAAATACCGGATGGAAGAGGCTCGGCCACGAACTTCGGCCACCCGAAATCCTATACGGTTTAACTATTTTCGTGTGGCGAATGCGTGATCCGGCATATCTGCCCTGGTGGGGCTGCTTCGACTGATGCCGGACAAACCTTCCCGTTGCGAGGATCCTCCCGGATGGAACCGCTCACAAGGGACCTTCGTCCCTTAGCTGCGGGGATGCTGCCGATCGTCTCGGGGCGAGGGTATGCGAGATCCCCAGGGGGCGCGGGGATTTCGCATTCCTGTTTTGTCCATTTTGCAGATCTTCGCGCCGGGTTCGACGGTTTTCATCCCCCTAGGTGGCGCTGATCTTCGGTACTCGAAACATAAATACCGAAAGGTCTTTTCGAAGCGGCTCCGGAATCACGCCGGGGTGAGCGTCACCGGCACCCCGTTGAACACCGCGTTCCCCGACGGGACATCGACCAGCGAATCATCGGTCAGCACATTGGCGTTCACCCCGGCATGGGTCCGCGCGACCGCCTGCGCGCTGTCCTCGTGCCCCCAGCCGTGCGGCAGGCTCACCACCCCCGGCATGATGTCCTCGGTCGGCTCCAGCTCCACGGTCACCGTGCCCGCCGCCGACTTCACCACCGCCCGCCCGTCCAGCCCCAGCCGCGCCGCGTCCTCGGGATGAATGTGCAGCGTGCACCGGTTCGACCCGCCCACCAGCGGCGGAACATTGTGCAGCCAGCTGTTGTTGGAGCGCAGCTGCCGCCGCCCCACCAGCACCATCTCCGGCCGCCGGTCCTGCGCGCGCGCCCGCAGCCGGGCCACATCGGCCAGCAGCTGCGCGGGTGCCAGCTCCACCCTCCGCGAGGCCGTCCGCAGCGCGCCCGGCAGCCGCGGGCGCAGCGGACCGAGGTCGATGCCGTGCGGATTGTCCAGTAGCACGCGCAGATTCAGCCGACCCGCCCAGTCCTCGGCCGGTTCCTCGGAAGCGGAGCCGGGGGCAGCGCCGGAAGCGGCCGCCGCCGCGGGCGCGTTCGCCGCGTTCGCCCACTCGCCGAACGGCCCCAGCCGCAGCATCAGGTCCAGCCGCTGCTCGGTGGTGTTCGACCCGAGCAGTTCCGCGCGCCGATCCGCCATCCCGGCCTTGTGCAGGGTCCCGGCGATGACGATCTCGTCGACCACGGTGAGCGGATCCAGCCCCGGTTGCGGCTCCTGCCCGCTGACCGCGAGCGCCAGCCGGGCCAGCACCTCGGCCTCGGACAATTCGTCCGGGCCCAGCGGCGCCACCGGCGGCGAGTAGCGGGCGTAGTTCCGCACCGCGAAATTGAGCAGCGCGAAGTCGTAGTGCGGAGACTGTGCGACGCGCGGAGGCGGCAGAATCACGTCCGCGTGCCGGGTGGTCTCGTTGAGGTACCGATCGACGCTCACCATGAATTCCAGACCCGCGAAAGCGGCATCCAGGCGTGCGCCACTGGGTGCGGACAGCACCGGATTGCCGGCCACCGTCACCATGGCCCGGATCCGCCCCTCCCCGGGGGTCAGGATCTCGTCGGCCAGCGTCGCCACCGGCAGTTCGCCCATGGCCTCGGGCAGTCCGCGCACCCGGCTGCCCCAGCGCCCGGTCCGGAACGGCCGCGACCGCACGATGCCCAGCGCGGCCCCGGTCGCGAACATGGCCCCGCCGGGCGAATCCAGATTGCCGGTCAGCACATTGACCACATCCACCAGCCACTGCGTCACCGTGCCGAACTCGGCCGTGCAGGTGCCGATCCGGGCGTAGACGGCGGCGGTGGGCGCGGCGGCCAGTTCCCGGGCCAGCCGCGCGATCGTCTCGGCGGGCACCCCGGTGCGCGCGGCGACGAGCTCCGGCGGGAAATCGGCCGCGGCGGCGCGGATCTCGTCGAGCCCGGTCACCTCGACCCGGAGGTCGGTCAGCTCCTCGGCGAACAGGGTGTGCACGATCCCGAACAGCAGGTAGGCGTCGCTGCCGGGCCGCACGAACAGATGCTCGTCGGCGAGCTTGGCGGTGCGGGTGCGGCGCGGGTCCACCACCACGAACCGGCCGCCGCGCTGCCGCAGCGCCTTCAACCGGCCCGGGAAATCCGGTGCGGTGCACAGCGATCCGTTGGACTCCAGCGGATTCGCGCCCAGCATCAGCAGATAGTCGGTCCGGTCCAGGTCGGGCACCGCGACGGTGAGCGGATCGCCGAACATCAGCCCGCTCGACACCTGCTTGGGCATCTGGTCGGCGGTGCTGGCCGAGAACAGGCTGCGGGTGGCCAGGGCCCGGATCAGCAGCGGCACGTACAGCGCCCCGGCCACCGTGTGCGCGTTGGGATTGCCCAGGTACAGGCCCACCGCCTGATTGCCGTACGCGGCCGAGACCTGCGGCAGCCGCTCCCGGATCACCCCGAAGGCCTCGTCCCAGCTGACAGCCCGCCACGTATCGGTGGCGCGGTCGCGGATCATGGGCCGCGTGAGCCGGTCGGGATCGCCGTCGAGGTGGCCGAGGGTCGCGCCCTTGGGGCAGACGAAACCCTTGCTGAAGGGGTCGGCGTGATCACCGCGCACCGAGACGATGCGGTCGCTGCTGTCGAGGGTGAGTTCGAGGCCGCACACCGCTTCGCAGAGCGGGCAGGTGCGCAGTGCCGTCCGATGATCACCCGGTGCGGTCCGGGGGCTGTCCGTGACGTGGGTCATACCCAATGATCGCCCGGACGCGGATCGGGCGAAACACCCGCGGCGGGCGAATCGTGATGGGGGAGCAGGCAATCGCGAGGCCTGGGCTGATGTCCGTTATCTCTTAATTCGCAACGTTCGGACCCGGATACGGCGAAACCCGCGAGCGCCGGGGAGCACTCGCGGGTTTCGCGTTATTCGTCGAGCCGGTGTCAGGAGGCGATACGAGCGGCCTGCGGCCGGGCTCCTTTGGCGGCGGCGCGGACGCCGGCGGCGATGGCGACCACCGGCGGGATCCAGCGGGCCTCGTGCGGGGCGACGCCCCAGCAGGCCGCGCCGGCGGACAGCTTGCTCGGCGGCAGCGGGATGCCCGCGCCGTCGGAGTAGACGACCACGCCGGCCTCGCGCAGGGCCTCGATGGCGCGGGTGGCCTTGGCCAGGCCGGTGACGAGGTGGATCTCGCGGCGCTCGGCGCCCGGGATCTCGATGACCGGGCCGGTCAGGTCGTTGGCCCGCAGGTAGCGGCGCACGAACGCGGCGGTGTCGCCGGTGACCTCGATGCCCGCGATGTTCTCGTCGGTGACCAGGCAAACGCCATTGGCGGTTTCGGCGACCGTCCAGCCGCGCTGGATGTAGTCCTGCGCAGATTCCGCAACGGCTGACGAAAACGTCGTACGCACTGGTTTCTCCATTCCCCGGTAGATCTAGTTCCTGCTCTGCGTGGCGTATCGGAGCGGGGGGTTCAGGGCGTTACATACCCTTTTCCACCTCGAGTCCGTTTTTGTCGCAGAACGTCGTTCGTCCAGTCCGCTTCGGCCCGAAAGTGGCCGTGGCGCACCTGAGACACCTGGTCGCCCGACCGGCTCTGCCTGCGACAACGCGTCAAGGGCGCTGTCACTCGGTGCGGAGCCCGTCATCGGCCTGCCGGCGTGACGTGTTCTACAACACACTCTCTCGTCGTGCGGGCCTCCGGCGTTACCGGAGACACTGAATCGGCCGAAACCGGAGACACAGAATCGGCCGAACAGGTCTGCGGGAGAGGAGATCGTCGGCATGGCCGAACAACCGGGGGAGTTGGAACTCGAGGAGCTCGAGGAGCTCATCGAGGAAGGCCGCTGGGCCGCCTTCAAGGAGGCCGCCACCCGTCGCATGTCCCGCCGGCTCGCCGAGGGCGAGGACCCCGAGGAGCCGGTCGAACCCTTCACCAGCCCAGGCGCTTTCGGCGCCTGGAGCGTGGATGCCGCCCGCGCCCTGCTCGACCTGCAATTTCACCGCGCCGCCACCCGCACCCTGCTGCCGTTGGCGTATCTGCTGGGCCTGGCGGGCGCTTTCGCCATCCCGATCGTGGGAACCGTAGGGCTGTGGCGCATTTCGGCGTGGCTGGGGATCGTGTTCGCGGTGGTGTTCGCCGTGCCGCTGGGCCTGGTGATCGCCGCGGTGGTGCGCCTGCTGCTGGAATTCGTGCTCAACGCGTCCCGGCTGGCGGCGCGGGTCGAGCACATTTCCGATATGGCCGACGATCTGTTCCAGGCGCTCTCGGATGTGGCCGAACCGGTCAATCAGTTGTCCAAAGACGTTCAGGCAGTGCAATTCTGGCGCTTCCGCCGAAGGTCCTCCCGGAAGTAGCCTGGGTAGCGGCCCGTTCCGTCCGTGCCGGAGCCTGTCCCGCGTCCATGGATCGCTGAGTTTTCCTGTGCAACAATGCGATCGCAACACTGGTATAGGGGGACGAATGGCTCTACCGCAGGGGATTACCGGATCGACCGTGCCGCGCCGGCAGCTCGGCCGACACCTGCGCGACCTGCGAAATCGCGCGCGCATGACGACCAGGGTGGCGGCGCAGCGACTGGAATGGTCCGAGGCCAAGATCTGGCGCATCGAAACCGGCCAGACGTCTTTACGCAGTCTGGATGTCGAGGCCATGTGCCGGATCTACGGCGCACCGGAGGACGCGATCGAACCGCTCACCGCGCTGGCCCGCGAGACCAAGGCGCGCGGCTGGTGGACCGAGTTCAGCGACGTGATCGACGAGGGCTACGAGGTCTACATCGGGCTCGAGGAAGCCGCCGGAAAGCTGATCAGCTACGAGAACGAGCTGGTCCCGGGGCTTTTGCAGACCGAGCAGTACTACCGGGCGGTGCTGGCGGGGGCCTACCCCGGCATCTCGCCCGAGCAGCTGGACCGCCGCGTCCGGGTGCGCACCGCGCGCCAATCCCTGCTCACCCGCGCCGATTCGCCGCTGCAGCTGGATGTGGTGATCTCCGAGGCCGTGCTGTGGCACCGCGTCGGCGGTGACGAGGTGACCCGCGGCCAGCTCGACCGGCTGCACAAGCTCGGTGAGCTGCCCAATGTCCGGCTGCGCCTGCTGCGCGCCGAGTGCGGATACCACAACGGCATGGACGCGGGCCGCTTCGTGCTGCTCGAATTCCCCACCGCCGCAGGCGAACCCACCGAACCGCCGGTGGTGTACGTGGAATCGCTGACCGGATCCTCGTATCTCGACAAGGAGCCCGAGGTGGCCCGCTATCGCGAGGCCTTCGCCTCGGTGAGTTCCCTTGCGGTGGACGCGCTTCCGATCATCGAATCGGTGCGCGCCGCGCTCTAGGGCGCGGGTTCACCGGCCCAGGTTCTGGGCCAGCACCGCACGGTGTGTGGGCGCGGCCTGCTCGTACAGTTCGCGCCCCTTCGCCGTCACGCAGACGAAGATCGCGCGCCGATCGTTGGTGCACAGCGTGCGATCCACCAGGCCGTCGCGTTCCAGCCGCGCCACCGTGCGCGAGAGCGCGCTCTGGCTGAGGTAGATGTCATTGGCCAGATCGCTCATCTTGTAGCTGTCGCTACCGGACTCGATGAGGCGGTCCAGCGTCTCGAATTCGCTGAGCCCGATGTGGTGGCGGCCCTGCAGTTCCTTCTCCAGGGCGCACGAGGTGGACGCGTGCCGGGCCAGCAGCTCGCGCCACTCACCCACCAGCCCCGACGTCTCGAAAGACGTTGTCACAGGCCGGTCGACGGGCACTGTCGGCTTCGGCATGGGGGTCATCCTAGTCGCTCTCGCAAAATCATGCCACCGCATTAAATGCTTGTGCATTTGATGCGCGTGCATGTACCGTCCTCTCTCGTGACTTCCACCGAGATCCGCCCCGCAGTGAGCACCGCGGCCGACACCACGCAGTGGACGGCCCGGCTCTGGGGCATGCTCATCACCCTGTGCATCGTGCTGTTCCTCGACGGCCTCGACGTCTCGATGATCGGCGTCGCGCTGCCCTCGATCGGCACCGAACTCGACATCCAAACCTCCACCCTGCAGTGGCTGGTCAGCGGCTACGTGCTCGGTTACGGCGGCCTGCTGCTGCTCGGCGGCCGCACCGCCGACCTGCTGGGCCGCCGCAAGGTCTTCCTGATCGCCCTCGCCGTCTTCGCCCTGGCCTCGCTGGCCGGCGCGCTGGTCAGTTCGCCCGCGCTGCTGATCCTGACCCGCTTCGTGAAGGGCCTGGCCGCGGCGTTCACCGCGCCGACCGGACTGTCCATCATCACCACGAACTTCCAGGAGGGACCGGCCCGTAACAAGGCACTGTCCATCTACACCGTGTTCGGCGCGGGCGGCTACTCCATGGGCCTGCTGTTCGGCGGCCTGATGACCGGACTCGGCTGGCGCTGGACCTTCCTGCTGCCCGTCCCGATCGCGCTCGCCGCCCTGGCCGCCGCGTACTTCCTGGTCCCCCAGGACAAGCCCGCCGAAGAGGGCGGCCACGACCTGCTGGGCGCGCTGCTGTCCACCGCCACCATGCTGCTGCTGGTCTACACCGTCGTCTCCGCGCCCGCCGCGGGCTGGGCCTCGGTCCGCACCATCGGCTCGTTCGTCGCCGTCGCCGTGCTCGCCGCCGCCTTCGTCTACGTCGAGAACAAGGTGCGCTACCCGCTCGTCCGGCTGGGCATCCTGCGCAAGGGCACCCTGGTCCGGGCCAGCCTGGCCATCATCGCGGTCGGCGGCTCGTACTTCAGCTGGCAGTTCATCACCACGCTGTACCTGCAGGACACCCTCGGCTGGTCGCCGCTGAAGCTGGCGCTCGCGCTGCTGCCCGTCGGCCTGCTGGTGGTCGCCTCGGCCTTCGTCTCCGACAAGCTGGTCGACCGCTTCGGCACCGGCCCGATCATCGCGGTCACCATGGTGATCATGGGCATCGGCTACCTGCTGTACCTGCGCATCGACACCGCGCCGGACTACCTCACCGTGCTGCTGCCCGCGGTGCTGCTGGTCGGCATCGGCTGGGTCGGCTTCCCCGCCATCAATATTCAGGCCACCAGCGGTATCGACGACGACGAACAGGGCCTGGCGGCCGGTGTGCTGCAGACCGCCATGCAGGTCGGCGCGGCCATCGTGCTCGCGGTGACCACCGCCATCGTCACCTCGTCGGTGCCCAGCCACCCGACCCCGGCCGACATGCTCGACACCTACCGGCCGGGCCTGGAGTTCGCCGCCGGCGTCGCCATCGTCGGTGCCTTGGTCGCACTCTCGGCCTTCCTCCCGAAGGTCCGGGCGCGGCAGGCGGACCACGACGCGGAGGTCGAACTGGTCGGCTAGTCACCCGCCGACCGGGTCTGCCGCTCACACGGGTCCGGCCGGCATCCCGAAAACAGCCGAGGCGCACCGTTACTCACGGTGCGCCTCGGCTTTCGGCATTCGGGCGGAAGTCAGTGCGGCAGCTTCAAATCCGCCAGGCGCGGGGCCGCCGCGTCCTTGTCGGAGCGGACGAAGGTGAGCGGCTCGCCGTCGCGGCCCGTGGTCGGCCAGTCGATGGCCAGGTCCGGGTCGAAAGCGTCCAGGTCCCGGTCGAATTCGGGGGAGTACTCCAGCGAGCACAGGTAGTTCACGGTGGAGTTGTCCGCCAGCGACAGCAGCGCGTGCCCCAGCCCCTCGGCCAGGAACACCGACTTGCGCTCCACATCGTCGATGACGACCGCGTCCCAGGTCCCGAAGGTGGGGGAGTCGCGGCGCAGGTCCACCACCACGTCCAGGAACGCGCCGCGCACGCAGGTCACGTATTTGGCCTGGCCGGGCGGGGTCTCGGTGTAGTGGATGCCGCGCAGCACGCCCGCGGCCGAGGTGGAGATATTGACCTGCAGCAGATCGAAGGGCCGGCCCGTCGCCTTCTCGAACTCCGAGGCCTTGAACGACTCGTAGAAGACGCCGCGGTCGTCTCCGTGCAGCCGGGGCGTGAACTCCCACGCGCCCGGCACCGACAGTTCCCGAATCCGCATGCCTACTCCCAGGTTCGCCCGTGGCCCAGCAGGTCCATCAGGTACTTTCCATAGCCCGAGCGCACCAGGGGTTGCGCCAGCCGCTCGAGTTGCCCGTCGTCGATGAAGCCGAGCCGCCAGGCCACCTCTTCCGGCACGCCGATCTTCAGGCCCTGGCGTTCCTCGATGGTGCGCACGTAGTTGGCCGCGTCCAGCAGGGAGTCGAAGGTGCCGGTGTCGAGCCAGGCGGTGCCGCGGGCCAGCACCTGCACGCGCAGGCGGCCCTGCTCCAGGTAGGCGCGGTTGACGTCGGTGATCTCGTATTCGCCGCGGTCGGACGGTTTCAGGTCGCGGGCGATGGCGAGCACGTCGTTGTCGTAGAAGTACAGCCCCGGGATGGCGTAGTTGGAGCGCGGCTTGGCCGGCTTCTCCTCGATGGAAATCGCCCGGCCGTCGGCGAATTCGACCACGCCGTAGGCGGTGGGGTCGGAGACCCGGTAGGCGAACACCGCGCCGCCGTCCAGATCGTGGAAGGTCTGCAGCTGGGTGCCCAGACCGGGCCCGTGGAAGATGTTGTCGCCCAGCACCAGCGCCGCGCTGTCATTGCCGATGTGATCGGCGCCGAGCACGAAGGCGCGGGCCAGGCCGTCGGGTTCGGGCTGCACCACGTAGGAGATGTTCACCCCGAAGCGGCTGCCGTCGCCGAGCAGCCGGGTGAAGGCGTCCGCGTCCTCGGGGGTGGTGATCACCAGGATGTCCCGGATCCCCGCCAGCATGAGGGTGGACAGGGGGTAGTACACCATCGGTTTGTCGTACACCGGGACCAGCTGTTTGCTCACCCCGCGCGTGATCGGGTGCAACCGTGATCCGGTGCCCCCGGCCAGGATGATTCCGCGCATGTCACGACAGTCTGCCAGTTCTGCCGCGAACCGTGGCGGTCAGGTTCCGACTGGACCTCAGATCGATCACGGCCGTTTACCGGCGGACGAATCCGGCGATAACTGTTGCGTAGGTCACGTTCCCATGGTGTTCTGAAACAACGCTATGTGAGATGTCAGCGCCGACTCTCCGCGCGCCGGGTGCCGAGCCAGCCAATCGGTCCTTCCGGTCGAACGGCTCGGCGCGCCAACAACGAGGTAGGTGCGCGATGGCAATGCCCTATGACGGGACCGCTGTGGCCCGCGACGAAGTCGAGAACCCGGACCGTATCAGCGCCGCCGCGCGCACCCTGACCGCCTTCTCCCGGACCGTCATCCGGCCCGCCGGCGACCGTGCGACGGTCACCGTCGGTTCCATGCCGGTAGTCAGCACCGTGATCAACAGCCTCGCCAAACTGCGCCCCAGTCCGCGCGGCGTGGAGCGGGAGGAAGTGCGGCTCAAGGGCTTCCGCATCGAGATCGTGCGACCCGCCGGGGCCAGCAAATCCCTGCGCGACGGTGCGGTGCTGTACATGCACGGCGGCGGCTTCTTCCTGTGCGGCCTCGACACCCACCGCCCGGTGGTCGCGTCCCTGGCCCGGCGCACCGGACTGCCGGTGGTCAGTGTGGAATACCGGCAGCTGCCCAAGACCGACATCTCCGGATCCGTCGACGACTGCCTGACCGCCTACAAATGGCTGCTGGCACACGGGGTTCCGGCCGAGCGGGTGGTGTTCGCGGGCGACTCCGCCGGCGGTTACATGACCTTCGCCACCGCCCTGCGCGCCCGCGACACCGGACTCCCGGTCCCGGCCGGCCTGGTCGGGCTGAGCCCCGCGCTGGACCTGGACTGTGCCGAGAAGCGCGCCCACCCCAACTACCACCGCGACGCCCTGATCCCGTTGTCCGCCTTGGAATCCGTGGTGAAGATCGGCGCGGAGGTCGACGGCCGGCTGGATCCCCGCATGTCACCGGTCAACAATGTGCTCGCGGGCCTGCCGCCCGCGCTGCTCATCATCGCCGAGGACGAGGTGCTGCGCCGCGACAGCGAGGTGATGGCGCAGCGGATGGCCCAGTCGGGTGTGCCCGCCACGCTGGAGATCTGGCGCGGCCAGGTGCACGCGTTCCCGGCCATCTTCCCCAATATGCCCGAGAGCCGAGCCGCCCTGGCGCACGTGGCGCGGTTCGTCCGCGAGCGCATCGAATCCGCGAGCATCGCCCGCACAGCGTGAATCGTCATGCGCACAGCGTGATTCGATGATGTGGGGCTCGGGGCGCAGACCTCGGGCCCCACATCCCTCGACAACACGAAACCCCCGCCCGGATGATCCGGGCGGGGGTTTCGACGTACAGCGCGCGGTTACTCGGCCGGGGCCGAAGTACTACTTGGCCGGAGCCGGGGAGATGTGCGGGCCGTTGATGGTGGTGAAGTACTGGATCGCGGCGGCGATGGCGACCGGCGCGGTGATGAACAGCTGACCGGCGATGGTGCCCAGGAAGCCGATGGTCGAGGCGCCGACGAGGCAGCCGATGACCGGGCCGGCGCCGAACAGCGCGGCCAGCGGGGCGGAGGCCAGACCGGCGACACCGAAGCCGAGGACGCAGCCGACGGCCGCGGCGCCCAGGCCACCGACCAGGGTGGCGACGGTGGCGCCCAGCGCGATGGTGTCCTTCATGCGGTTCCAGGCGGCCTGCTCACGGTCGTAGTCCGACTTCCACGGAGCCTGGTCCTCGTAGGGGAGGGCGACATCCTTCACGTTCTGCGGCGTGTAGGTGGCGTGGTCCATGTCGTACTGCGGGGTCAGGGTCGCGGTGTGGTCGGAGATCTCCGCCGCGATCGGGAAGGTGAAGTCGTCCACCTGCAGCTTCAGCGGCATGCCGGCGACGATGTTGCCGTTGGCGGCCTTGATAACGAAGTTGCCGTTCTCGACAGCCATCGAGCCCGCGTCCGTGCGGATGATGGTGTTGGTCTCGGAGGCGGTGGCGGTGTAGTTGATCGCGCCGGCTTCCTCGGCGGGGGCGGCGTTCACGGTGCCGGCGGTAACGGCCATGGCAGCGGACACCAGCGCCGCGGTGGCGGCGAATTTCCTCATCAGCATTTGTTGAAACCTCATCGAAGAGCTCGGGGGGACAACACGAATCGAAATCGAGGACAGCTAACGAGCGGTGAACCCGTTGTGACCGTTCGTTCAAATTCTGTTCACCAAGTCGATCGCGCGGTTCGTAAGGTAGGGGAAAAGTCCTGCGTAGGAAAGGTTTTCGCGCAGATATACGATCGTCGTTACCGTTACCTCCGCACGTCCTTGTGACGAAGGTCACATGCGTCAATGTCGCAGTCGTGACGTTGGGTGCGCGAATGTCGCGGCCGGGGCATCGAATTGCGAAATGTAGACCGAGCGGCCCTCTTTCAATTAAGTACATTTGTTTCAACGGGATGACCGATTCCGCGCACGCGGGCCGCCCCGCAGGTGTAAGGGACGGCAACTTCCCGGACCCACCGCCGAGGTTCGCCACGGCCGTCGTAGTGTTTCGGTGTGCGATTGCTCGTAACCGGCGGGGCCGGCTTCATCGGCGCGAACTTCGTTCACCAGACGGTGACGCGGCGCGCGGGTGTCCACGTCACCGTGCTGGACAAACTCACCTACGCGGGCAACCGCGCCTCACTCGACCCGGTCGCGGACCGAATCGAGTTCGTGCACGGCGACATCGCCGATACCGCGCTGGTGGATCGCCTGGTCGGGGGTGTGGACGCGGTGGTGCATTTCGCCGCCGAATCGCACAACGACAATTCGCTGGCCGATCCGTGGCCCTTTGTCCAGACCAATATCGTCGGCACCTATTCGCTGCTCCAGGCCGTGCGCCGCCATCAGGTGCGCTACCACCACATCTCGACCGACGAGGTGTACGGCGACCTGGAACTCGACGATCCGGCGGCATTCGATCAGAACACGCCCTACAACCCGTCGAGTCCCTATTCGGCCACCAAGGCCTCCAGCGACATGCTGGTCCGCGCCTGGGTGCGTTCCTTCGGCGTGCGGGCCACAATCTCCAACTGCTCCAACAACTATGGGCCCTACCAGCACGTGGAGAAGTTCATCCCGCGTCAGATCACCAATTTGATCGACGGTGTCCGGCCCCGGCTCTACGGCGCCGGACATCAGGTGCGCGACTGGATCCACGTGGACGATCACAACAGCGCGGTCTGGGAAATCCTGGAGCGCGGGCGAATCGGCCAGACCTATCTGATCGGCGCCGACGGCGAACGCGACAACAAGTCCGTGGTGGAGTTGATCCTGGAGGCATTCGGCCGCGCCGCGGACGATTTCGATCATGTCACCGACCGCCCCGGCCACGACCTGCGCTACGCCATCGACGCCTCGCTGCTGCGCACCGAACTGGGCTGGGAGCCGGAGTACCGGGACTTCCGCAAGGGCCTGGCGGCCACCATCGACTGGTATCGGGACAACGAATCCTGGTGGCGGCCACAGAAGGCCGCGACCGAATCCGCGTACGCCGACGCGGGCGAAAAGGTGATCTAGACCGGTCCTGACCGACCCGGACAGCAACGCCGGGGCAATTCGCCCCGGCGTTGATCATCGCAGGTCACAGATGTTCCGGGTCAGCCCCAGACCAGGGTCGAGTACTTCACCACGGCCGCGATCAGCGCCACCGACGTGGCCGCCACCACGGTGAACGCCGCCGCCCGCGCCGGCACCCGGCCCGCGGCGTCGGCGAGTCGCAAGGGCACCCAGCGCAGCAGCACCGCCAGGCCCAGCACCGCCAGCGGCACGAAGTAGCGGCCCTGCACACCGTCGATGATGAAGTAGCCGACCGGCGTGAAGGACATGTACAGCGTCACGTAGATCATGGCCACGCTGGCCGCGATGGTCAGCAGCACCAGCCAGGTCCGCTTGCGGTCCGCGCCGGCGGGCGAGAAGCGCTCGGCCGCACCGAGGCTCATGCCGAAGGCCAGCAGCGCCGCCAGGATGGTGAGGGCGGGCACCTCCACGTAGGAGAAGCCGAGCTCACCGAAGAACTGGGTGAACCAGTGCTGGTCGCGGCGGGCGATGCTGTCGCCGAAGATCCGCAGGAAGTGGAACGGGTCGCTGAGAATGCCGTGCAGCTGGTCGCCGGGCCGCACCGTGCCCCACTGCTTCTCGGGCCGCATCAGGCTCATGCCGTCACCGGTCGGGGCGGCGATCTTCATCCAGCCCGCGAAGGACACCGCGCCGAGTCCGGCGGCCGCCCACGGCAGCGCCCGCTGCCACATCGCGACCCGCTCGCCGTCACCGAAACCGAAGCGGCGGGCCGGGATCAGCACGGTGAGCATGGCGATCAGCACGTAGGTCGGCTTGCAGACCGGCAGCAGCACGGTGGCGGCCAGCGCGGCCACCGTCTCCGGCTTGCTCAGCCGCTCGCCCAGGAACAGGCCCTTCACCACCAGCGCCGACACCAGCAGGGCGAGCGCGTTGGTGACGGTGTCCGCGGTGACGGTCCCGGCCTGGAACAGCGCGATGGGCAGCACCGCGACGGTGAAGGCCAGCCACTGCACCCGGTGCCCGCGCAGCGCGCGCAGCGCGAAGCCGACGATCAGCAGGTAGGCGAGCAGTCCGGCCCAGCGGGTGGCCAGCACCATGCCGCCGACGTTCAGGTCGAGGGCCTCGGCGATCCGGATGCCGGCCGCGGGCGGCAGGTACGGGATCGGGGAGTAGGCCGCGGTATTGGTGAACCACACCGGGGTGGTCTCGGCCGAGACGGCGGCCGCGCCGAGCTGGTCGTAGACGTGCGGGTCCAGGACCATGGGCTCCGGCTCGTCCGGGTTGTCCTGATAGTCGGTGAAGGCGTAGCTCATCAGCGCGTCGATGCTGACCGGCACGTCACCGCCCCAGGCCGGGCCGCGGTCGTCATGGATCTTCTGGGGCAGGAACCCGCCATGGGCGACCTGGTAGGCCCTACCGAACTGGGTGATCTCGTCGTGGCCCCAGAACGGGGGCGTGAGCACCGACCACACCGCGCCGAAGATGCCCGCGATCAGCACGAAAGCCACGGCGGCCGAACCGAATCGGCGTTCGATGCCGATCGCGGCGCGGCGCGGCCCGGCGGTCTTCGGGTCGGCCGGCGCGGCCGCGGGGTCGGGTTCGGCCGGGATCTTCTCGGGTGCCGCGATGGTGGTGCTCTCCGTCATCGAACCGAACCGCCGGAGTGGCCGCCGGGTTCGGTCTCGCCGACCGCGGCGTACCGCAGGTACATCAGGCGGGCCGCCTCGTGCCGGGAGCGGCGGATGCCGTCCAGGATCAGGCCGGCGGTCCAGGCCAGGCTGCCGAGCAGCAGCAGGGTGAAACCGAGGAACAGGGTCGGGAAGCGCGGGACCTGGTGGATCTCGTAGAACTCGATCACTATCGGCGTGATGAGCACCAGCGACACCAGCCACGACAGCGTGCCGAACAGGCCGTAGAAGGCGACCGGCCGCTCGTGCCGGGCCAGGCCGACGATCAGGCGCAGGATCTTGAAGCCGTCGCTGTAGGTGCGCAGTTTGGATTCGCTGCCCGCGGGCCGGTCCCGGAAGCCGACCGGCACGGCGGTCTGCGGAACGCCCAGGTGCTGCGAGTGCACGGTCAGTTCGGTCTCGATCTCGAACTCGCGCGACACCGCCGGGAACGACTTCACGAAGCGGCGGGAGAAGACCCGATAGCCGCTGAGCATGTCCTCGACGTTCTCGCCGAACACCTTGCCGACCACGCCGTTGAGCACCTTGTTGCCGGTCTCGTGCCCGGCCCGGTACGCCGACCCGGCCTCGACCTCGCGGCGCACGCCCAGCACGTGGTCGTAGGGGCCCGCGAGCAGGGTGCGGATCATCTCCGGCGCGGCGGCGGCGTCGTAGGTGTCGTCGCCGTCGACCATCAGATAGACATCGGCCTCGATATCGGCGAAGGCGCGGCGCACCACATTGCCCTTGCCCTTGCGGTTCTCGGTGCGCACGATCGCCCCGGCCGCGCGCGCCTTCTCGGCGGTGGCATCGGTGCTCAGGTTGTCGTAGACGTAGACGACGATGCCCGGGACGGCGGCCTGCAGGTCGGTGACGACCTTCGCGACGGCGGCCTCTTCGTTGTGACACGGCACGATGGCGGCTATACGAAGCTCGGTGGAGTCCACCCGGTCAATCCTCTGATCGGAGGCGAATATGAACACCGGGGAGGGTACCCGACCGTCACAGATATATGGGTCTTGCGGGGTTGGGGTACCGTCGGCCGGTGTCCGCGAACGAGTCCACGGCGGTGAGCGTGTCGTCGCCGAATACTTCCCTGACCGGGAAGGTCCGGGCCCTGCTGCAGCGCGGCGGGGCCTTCCTGGTGGTCGGCGCGATCGGCTTCGTGGTCGACGCGGGCACCTACAACCTGCTGGTTTTCCTGGGCGGCGAGGGGCCGTTGTTCCATCTCCCGCTGGTCGCCAAGATCATCGCGATCGGCGTGGCCACGGTGGTCACCTATTTCGGCAACAAGTGGTGGACCTACTCCGATCACGAGGGCGATACCGGGGCCCGGCACATTCTGACCTACGCCGCGCTGAATGTGATGGCCATCGGACTGCAATTGGGCTGTCTCGGCTTCTCCCGCTATGTGCTCGGACTGGACAGTCCGTTGGCGGACAACGTTTCCGGCACGCTGATCGGCCAGGCCGTCGCCATGGGCTTCCGATTCTGGGCCTACGGGAAATTCGTCTTCACCAATCCGGCCACGGGAACGAATAACGCCTGACACTGATATTGTCGGGCCGCCGAGCGTGACAGTGGCCCTGTGTTGAACAGTGCACGGCTCGCCGTGGGACCACGTCGGATGAGCCGGTGTCTAAGTATTCAAAGGATGTCGAGGGATTCATGGATGCGTCGGCTGGGCAGGCCGTGACCGAAACCGAGGACCAGGAGAGCGCGCAAGCGCCCGCGACCCTGCGCGCGGAACACGCCGCGCCGGAGCGGATGGTGCTGGCTCGCGGCATCTTCAGCGGTCCCGCCCCCAAGATCAGCGATGACCTGTACGCCGTGACCAAGGGCAAGGTCACCCGGGAACGGCGGACCCTGCGCCTGGAGAAGGGCGCGTCGGTCAATACCAATACCTACTTCGGGCGCTTTGCCGCCGCGTACTGGCAGCGCTGGACCAAGGTCACCGAGGTCGAGGTGGGCCTGACCCTCGAGGTGACCGGCAAGGTGCGGGTGCGGCTGGCCGCCTCCGACATCGCCGGACACCGCCGGGTGGTGGACACCGCCGTGGTGCAGGAGACCGGCCGGGTGACGCTGCTCGCCCCGCTGGACATGTACGTCGACGGCGGCGCGATCTGGCTGGAGATCGAGGCGCTCGGCGGTGAGGCCGTGATCACCGATCTGGAGTGGACCGCGGCCGCGCCCGAGCAGGTGCGCCCGGTGGCCATCGCCATCTGCACCTTCAACCGGGCCCAGGACTGCGCGAACACGGTCGCGGCGCTGGCCTCCGACGCGACCGTGCTGTCGCTCATCGACGCCGTGTACGTGGTCGACCAGGGCACCGACCTGGTGCAGGACCAGGCGTTGTTCGCCGAGACCCAGCCCCAGTTCGGCGACAAGCTGCGCTACATCCGGCAGCCCAATCTCGGTGGCGCGGGCGGTTTCACCCGCGGCCTCTACGAGGTGTCGGGCGCCAACGAGCACGCCGACGTCATCCTGATGGACGACGACATCCTGTGCGAGCCGGAAACGGTGTTGCGGCTCAACGCCTTCGCCAACCTGACCGTGGAACCCACCCTGGTGGGCGCGCAGATGCTGTTCCTGTTCAACCCCGACTTCCTCAATGTCGGCGCGGAAGAGACGAATCTGGGCAAGCTGCGCCACGGCCAGAAGGTGGCCAAGGCGCTGCGCAACACCTCCATGCTCAAGAAGCACCAGGAGCGCCGCGTCGACGCCGGCTACCAGGCCTGGTGGACGTGCCTGATCCCGGCCGAGGTGGTCAAGAAGATCGGGCTGCCGGTGCCGATCTTCTTCCAGTGGGACGACGTGGAATACGGCCTGCGCGCGCGGGAGAACGGTTTCGTCACCGTCACCCTGCCCAACGCCGCCGTGTGGCACGCCGACTTCTACTGGAAGGACTTCGACGACTGGGCGCGCTACTTCTCCTCGCGCAACTCGCTCATCGTGTCCTCCCTGCACCACGACCTGGACGCGAAATCGATTACCCGCCAGCTGTTCCGGGAGATCAGCGAGTACCTGGTCGGCATGCAGTACGGCCTGGCGCACACCACCCTGCAGGGCATCGAGGACTACCTGAAGGGCCCGGAGATCCTGCGCGACGGCGGCATCGAGGCGCTGGCCAAGGCCCGCGGCTCCCGCTCGGACTACCCGGAGACCGCCAAGCATCCGGCGGCCACCTCCCCGGTCCCCAACGCCCACCTGCACGTCCGCCGGGCGGGCGGTGAGCCCAGCCACCCGCTGCTGGTGCTGTACAAGCGCGCCCTCAACCAGTGGACCGGCCGCGTCATCCCCGGCCCCGTCGCGGTCACCCGCGAGGACGCCCACTGGTGGCATGTCGGCCTGTTCAACCACGTGGTCGTCACCGATGCCTCGCAGTCCGGCGTCCGAGTCCGCGTGCGCGACAAGGAAACCGCCCGCCGCCTGCTGATCCGCGCCTACCGGGTGCTGCGTCAGCTCCGCAAGGAGCTGCCGGACCTGCAGCGCCGCTGGCGGGGCGCGATGCCGGAGCTGACCAGTCGCGAGAACTGGGAACGTCTCTACGGAATCGACAAGACCGCTTGATATTCGGCTGAACATGGCCCGGGACATCCTGTCCCGGGCCATGTTTCATTTCCGCGGCGAGTGTCTCGCCGATCCGGCTCGCCGGGTCAGCGCGCGGTGAGCAGTGTGCGGGCGGCGGCGGCGAGGTCGGCCTCCAGCCACTCCGGGAGTTCGGGGGCGTGGGCGTGGCGGCGCAGCTGCGCGAACAGGGGTTCGTTCATGCGGGCCAGGCGGTCGCGGAACTCGGTGCCGGGCGCGCCGTCGAGCAGCAGATCACGTTGCGGGCCAAGGGCCCGCAAGCAACTGCTCACGCTGAGAGAGCTCGCCGAGCGGGAGGCCGTCGCGATCGGCTGAGGTCAGAGGAACAGGTCGGTGGTCAGCGGGGCGTCGCCGGGGGTCACGCGGTACCTGTCGAGATCCGTGATGCCGTGCGCCGCAAGGACTTCGTCGTCGATGAAGAAATTGCCGGTGGTGTCCTTGGCGGGGGAGGTGAGGACCAGGTAGGCGGCGTCGGCGTAGATGTCGGGGGTGCGGGAGGTGGCGATCATCTGTTCGCCGCCGAGCAGGTTCTTGACCGCCGCCGTCGCGATGGTGGTGCGCGGCCACAGCGAGTTCACGCCGATGCCGTACTTGCGCAGCTCCTCGCTCAAACCCAGTGTGGTGAGCGACATTCCGTACTTGGCGATGGTGTAGCCGAGGGCCATGCCCGCCCACTTCGGGTCCAGGTTGAGCGGCGGCGACAGGGTGAGGATGTGGGGATTGCGCCCGGCCTGGGCGGAGTCCTTCAGGGCCGGGATGCTGAGCTTGGACAGCAGGAAGCTGCCGCGGCAGTTGATGTCCTGCATGAGGTCGTACTTCTTCATGGGCAGCAGCTCGGTGGGGGAGATGTCGATGGCAGAGGCGTTGTTCACCACCAGGTCGATCCCGCCGAACCGCTCCTGCGTCTGCCGTACCGCGTCCGCGACGGCTTCGTCGTCCCGCACGTCACCGAGGTATTTGAGGACGGTGCCGCCCGCACTCTCCAGTTCCGCCCCCGCGGTGTGAATGGTGCCCGGCAACTTCGGGTGTGGCGCATCGGTTTTCGCGATGAGGGTGATGTTCGCGCCGTCGGCCGCCGCCCGCTTGGCGATCTCCAGCCCGATCCCGCGACTACCACCCGACATGATCATGGTCCGGCCCGCCAGCGGCTTCCGTGCTCCGGTCATGGATCCACTCCTCTTCTGCTGTTGTCGCCCTGAATCCGATCATCCGCGCCTGACCGGGTCAGTGGGGCGGAACTCTCGCATCTCGGGCGGTAGTGCTGGCGCTACCCCCGCCCGGCTGCCGGCGCGACCGCGATTCGGGTGCCCGGGGCATGGACCGCACCCCTCCGCGTACATAGCCTCGAAGGACCGGAAAACCCGGTCTGAACAGGAGGAATGTCTTCCATGAGCGCAATGCGGCGGCCACGCGGCCGGGTGCTGCTGGCCGGTATCGGGGTCCTGGCCGTCCTCGCGGCCCAGGCGTGCGGCACCGACCCCGGGAGCGGCGAATCCGCTCGCAAGGGGCTCTATCGCACCATCACCGAGGCGCTCGACGGCGTGGTCCGTAGCGGCTTCCCGGGCGCGCAGGTGGTGTTCGACGGGCCGGACGGTCATCACGTGCTGACCGCGGGCGCGGGTGACCTGAGCACCGGCGCACCCATCCCCGAGGATGCGCGGGTGCGGATCGGCAGCAATACCAAGACCTACGTCGCCACCGTGGTGTTGCAGCTGGTCGGCGAGGGCAAGATCGAACTGGACGCTCCGATCGAACGCTATCTGCCGGGCGTGGTGCGAGGTGACGGCAATGACGGCAACCGCGTCACCGTCCGGCAGTTGCTGCAGCACACCAGCGGCCTGCCCGAATATCTGGCCGGCCGGGACCCCGCCGCGCCCGGCTCCGGGCAGTTGACCGCGGATTCCGATCAGCTCCGCCGGTCCCACTACGAACCGGCGGACCTGGTCCGCATCGCCATGGCCATGCCGCCGCAATTCGAGCCCGGCGCGCGCTCGGTCTACACGAACACCAACTACATCCTGCTCGGCATGCTGATCCAGCAGGTCGCCGGGCGCCCGGCCGCCGCCGAGATCGACAGCCGCATCCTGACGCCGCTGGGCCTGCGCGACACCTACTTCCCGAACTCGCGCGAGACCGGGATTCGCGGACCGCATCCACGCGGATATCACGAAATCGACGGTCACCGAGAGGACTTCACCGACCTGGACCCGTCCTGGGCGGATACCGCGGGCGCGATGATCGCCACCCCCGCCGACCTGAACCGATTCTTCACCGCCCTGCTCGCCGGGAAGCTGCTGCCCGCAGCGCAATTGGCGGAGATGAAGAAGACGGTCCCCTGGGATCGCGGCGAACCCGGCTCCGGCTACGGGCTCGGCCTGATCCGCCACGCGAGCTCGTGCGGCAAGGAGGTGTGGGGCCACGGCGGCAGCATTCCCGGCTTCGGTACCCACACCGGGGTGGCCGCCGACGGCACCGCCGTGGTGGTGACCGTCAATCAGCTGCTGGCCGACCGGGATGCCTCCGAGGTCGTGACCAAGGTCTTCGACTCCGCCTTCTGCTCGTGAGAGGAACCACTGTGCGCTTTCGCGAGATCGCCCGCACTCGACAAGGTTTGGCCGCGCTCGCGGTGACCGGGCTGGCGGCGGGAGCCGCGCTCATCGCCGCCGCCGTCACCGAGCCGCCGGCCACCGCGGCGTCCCTGGACCGCTACTACCACCAGCGACTCGACTGGAAATCCTGTGACATTCCGGGCCTCGACGGCATGGGCGGGCAGTGCGCCGACATCACCGTGCCATTGAATTACGCGGAGCCGCAGGGCCGTACGACCACTGTCGTCATCTCCCGCATCCCCGCCACCGACCCGGAGCGAAGGCGCGGCGTCATGCTCTCCAATCCGGGCGGACCCGGCGGCGCGGGCCTGGACTATTTCGTGGACACCAGCAAGGCCATGACGCCCGAGGTCCGCGCCCGCTACGACCTGATCGGCATGGATCCCCGCGGCGTCGGGCGGTCCGCGGCGGTGAACTGCCACTGGCCGACCGGCTTCGGACTGCAGTTCGCGGGAATCGACGCCAAGGGTTTCGCCGAATCCGTGGCCACCCAGTCGGATCTGGCGGCGCGGTGCGCGACCGCCGAGGGGGAGCGGCTGCCGCACATGACAACGCGCAATACCGCGCGGGACATGGATGTCATCCGCGCCGTGCTCGGCGAGGATCGAATCAGCTACGTGGGCACCTCGTATGGCACCTATCTGGGTGCGGTGTACACGCAGATGTTCCCGGACCGGGCCGACCGCGTCGTGCTGGACGGCAGTGTCGACCCCGACCGCTACGGCGTGGTCGGCATGGTGCAGGACATGGGCGCGCCCAATGAGGCCGCGCTCGACGCCTGGGCGGCCTGGACCGCCGAACACGATGCCGAATACCACCTGGGCGTGTCGGCGTCCGCCGTCCGCGACCTGGTCCAGCGGCTCATCGCCCGCGCCGCCGCCGAACCGATCCGGATCGGCGACTTCGACGTCGACGCGCACTCCCTGCCCCTGGTGCTCTACATCGCCTTCGATTCCCCGCAGAACTACGGCCGGGCCGCACAACAGATCCGGGACCTGGCCGACGCCGCCGACGGGAAGCGGATCGAGCCGGACGAGAACCTGGCGGGCAGCCTGGCCGTGATTCTGCGTGCCCAGCCGCGCGATATGTCGCCCGCGATGGCGGTCCTCTGCGGGGATGTCGGCGCACCCCGCGATCCGGCGTGGTACTGGCACAATCTCGAGGCCGCCCGGGCCACCCAGCCGGTCTTCGGGGCGCTGGCGAACAACATCACGCCGTGCGCGTTCTGGGCTCCGCCCGCCGAATCACCCACGGCCATCGGCAATCCGGTACCGAGCCTGATCATCCAGGCCACCGGCGACACCCGCACCAACTACGGCGGTGCGCTCGCCATGCACCGGGCGCTGACCGGATCCCGCATGGTGACGTTGCAGGACGTCGCCATCCACTCGATCCTGGGCCGCTACCCGAACACCTGTGTCTACGACGCCGTGAACACCTACCTGGCCGAAGGCATCCTGCCCGCCGCCGACCTCGGCTGCCGCGACGAGTGATCAGGCGTTCAGGTAGGCGAGGACGGCCAGCACCCGCCGGTGCCCGACCTCGTCGGCGAACAGCCCCAGCTTGGCGAAGATGCTCCGAATGTGTTTGAGCACAGCGCCTTCGGTGACCACGAGGCGCTCGGCAATGGTGGCATTGTCGAGCCCCTCGGCCATCAGCGCCAGCACCTCCCGCTCGCGCGGGGTCAGCGCCGCCAGCGGATCGTCGGTCTTGCGCCGCACCAGCAGTTGCGCGATCACCTCGGGATCCATCGCGGTCCCGCCCTCGGCCACCCGCCGCAGCGAATCCAGGAAGCGATCCACCTTCCCGACCCGCTCCTTGAGCAGATACCCGATTCCGCCCGCCCCGTCGCCGAGCAGTTCGGCGGCGTAGCTGTCCTCGACCCAGGCCGAGAGCACCAGCACCGGCAGGCCCGGATGAATCTGTCTGGCGCGCACCGCCGCCCGCAGCCCGTCATCGGTGAAGGTGGGCGGCATCCGCACATCCACCACCACCGCGTCTGGCCGGTCGGCGGTGACGATCCGCAAGAAGTCGTCGGCATTGTCGACCGCCGCGACCACATCGATGTCGGCGGTCCGCAGCAGCAGCGTCAGACCTTCCCGCAGTAGCGCGTCATCCTCGGCGATCACCACCCGCATGTCGCCACCACCTCGTTTACCGGCTCCTTCACGATCGACACGGCAGCTCCACCCGCACCACGGTGGGCCCGCCCGGCGGGCTGCTCAGCAGCATCCGGCCGTCCAGCGCCTCGGCCCGCCGCCGGATTCCGGCCAGCCCGCCGCCTTCGGTCTCGATCGCCGAGCCGACGCCATCGTCGTGAACCTGCACGGTCAGCAGTTCGGCGGTGCCCCCGATGCGCACTCGAAGCTGTTGGGCCCCGGAGTGTTTGGTCGCATTGGTCAGCGCTTCCGCGATCACGAAGTACGCGGCGGCCTCCACCGCCGCCGCGTGCCGCGGGCCATCGCCCGTGATGTCGAGCGCGCAGGGGATCGGCGAGCGGGCAGCCAGGGCCGAAACAGCGCTCGTCAGACCACGATCCGCGAGCACCGGCGGATAGATGCCGCGCACCACGTCGCGTAGTTCGGTGAGTGCGGCCTCGGCGGTGTCCTGGGCCCGGCGCACGAGCTCGTCCGCCGCGCCCGGATCACGGTGCCGCAGTTGATCCGCCAGCCCGAGTTGCATGATCACCGCAGCGATCCGGGCCTGCGCGCCATCGTGCAGATCTCGTTCGATGCGTCGCAGCTCCGCCCCGTGCGCGTCGAGGGCGGCCGCGCGCGTCGCGGTCAGTTCCGCCACCCGGACCGCCAGCTCGGCCCGCGGGGCCCCGAGCAGCGTCCGCGCCAGCATCGCCTGCCAGCGGGCCACGACAGGAATCTGGAGCACCAAGGCGGCCAAAGGAATCGCGATGAGGGCGCTGAGTCCGGCCAGCGGCCACGAGTCGACGACGAAACCGAAGCTCTGGACGGTGCCCGGCGGCACGATCCGCCAATACGCCGGTATCGCCAGCTGATTCAGGAAGCCCCACGGCAAGCCGATCGCGAACAGCGCCACCACCATGCCGGGTACCCCGTGCACGCACAGCCACGCGATGTCCCGCGCGTTCGCCGGATCCTGGAAGGCGCTCGTCAACCGCTGCCGCAGCCCGCCCGTCATCGGCTGATACGCCACCCTGACCGGGGCGCCCAGCCGCTTTCCGGCCCGCCGCCGTTCGAAACCGGTCAGTGGCCGGATCAGCCGCAGAAATTCGGGAACCGCCGGAATGCCGACGCCGATCAGACTAGTGGCCGCCATCAGCAGCAAACCGACCGTCGCGAGGACGGCCGCGGCTCCCGTGGCACCACCGATCAGCAGGTATCCGATGCTGCCCGGCAGCGCCCGCAGCCGATCCGCCGTCCACCGTCGCGCGGTCGGTGGAGCGGCGCCGGAATCGCCATCGCCCCGAGCATCCACCGCCACGCCGCCGGCCCGGTGATCCGGGCCGTGTTCCGGCATCGGGTCGGCGGTCATGCCACCAACCTACTGGCCGCGGGATGGGCCGGGTCGCGTGCGTTCCGCCCAGACCCGACCCGGCTGGATGCGGCGCGTCGTGTCGAGGCCACCCGGCGCGCCGCATCCGGGCCCGGTCAGCGCTGCTTGCCGCCGCGTTCCTTGTACATCCGCCGCTGGCTCTTGTTGATGTCCTTCCACACCTTCTTGCGCTCGGCCTGCAACCGGGCGTCGGTGCGGGCGGCCAGCCAGTCGTTCTCGCGGCTCAGCTTGCGGTAGCTGTCGAGCCGGCGTTGCGGCAGCGCACCCGACTCGATGGCAGCGAGCACCGCGCAACCGGGTTCGGTCCGGTGCTCGCAGTCGGCGAAGCGGCAGTCGGCGGACAGGGACTCGACATCGCTGAAGGTGCGGCCCAGCCCTTCGGCCGCATCCCAGAGACCGACCGAGCGCAGCCCGGGCGTATCGATGAGGGTGCCGCCGCCGGGCAGCGGGCGCAGTTCCCGGTGCACGGTGGTGTGCCGGCCACGTTTGTCGCCGTCGCGGACCGCCTGGGTGGCGAAGACCTCCGCGCCGAGCAGGGCGTTGGCGAGGGTGGACTTGCCCGCGCCCGACGGCCCGATCAGGGCGACCGTGCCGGTCAGCAGCGAGCCCAGGACATCCATGCCGATCCCGCCGGCCGCGCTGACCGCCAACACCGTCACACCGGGTGCGGCGGCCCGGACCTGCTCGAGCGGAACAGCGTGCGCCAGATCGGCTTTGGTGAGCACCACGATCGGCTGCGCGCCGGATTCCCAGGCCAGCGCGAGCAGCCGCTCGATACGCCCGAGATCGACGTCCCCGTCACCGGCGGTGCACACCAGCACGATGTCCACATTCGCGGCCAGCACCTGATGGGCG
The DNA here is from genome assembly GCF_053602115.1 of Nocardia sp. NPDC004582. Lineage (NCBI taxonomy): Bacteria > Bacillati > Actinomycetota > Actinomycetes > Mycobacteriales > Nocardiaceae > Nocardia > Nocardia sp. NPDC004582. The sequence goes on from NZ_JBSGCY010000017.1 coordinate 54,407, forward strand.
GATTTGGCGCGGGAATCGGGCTGACCGGAGACGGCCGCGCGGACGATGGCGGTCCGGCGCGGCAGCAGGGCCCGCACCGTGCGGGTGCGATCGATGGCCACCCAGTCGCCGGTGCACAGCCCGCTGACCTCGGAATCCGAGCGCGGGAGCTGTGCGCGGACCACCGCGGCCGTCAGACGGCTCTGATAGTCGGCAGTGGGCAGTGGTGCGGCGATATCGCATTCGCTGCGATCCATCCGGATCACGCGGGCGGGAATCAGGTCCGCGCCGAGCAGCGGCAGGTAGTCGGCGGCGAGCGCGGAGGTCCAGCCGTAGGGGGAGAGCAGGTCGAGATCGACCGAAGACATGGGGGAGTCCTTTGACGGGCCGAGCCCGATCACGGACTCAGCGAGGGGAATTCGAGGTGGAGGCGCGCACCGCGCGAGTGAACGCGGGCACGGCGATCCGCACAGCCGTCGTCACGTAACTCCACCTCCCATCTCTCCTCATGCCGTCACCGAGGCGAGGGCTCCCAACAAGAACGGGGACAACCTTCTCAGGCTGTCCCCGTCCGCGCAACGTATTTTCTCGCCGGCTTCATCGGGGTTTCAGGGGTTCACCCCTGAGAGTCCCGAGGGTTGGCTCTCCCTACGACGTCGGCTTGTCGAACTGCTCGCGGCGGCCCATCCGCTGCAGGCGCAGCCACTCCATCAGCCCGGCCGGATCCTTCTGCTGCACCAGGAAGAACCACCCGAAGCGGGCGACCTCCTGCGGCAACAGCTTTCGCATGCCCGGCTGCGCCATCAGGTAGCCGCGGTTGCGATAGGTGAAGTGCCGCTTGACCGGATCGTCCGGGTACTGGGTGTGCATGCGCCCGCCCAGGATCGGCTTGAACTCGGCCGAGCCGTTCGGGTGCAGGTAGGCCGTCTGCAGGCAGGTGCCGAAGGGCAGCCCGGACCGCACCAGCCGCCGGTGCACCTCGACCTCGTCGCCGCGCACGAACAGCCGCAGGTCCGGTACGCCGATCTTGTCGACGGCCGCCGCCGACACCAGCGCGCCGTTGAACAGCGAGGCGATGCCCGGCAGGAAGTCCTCGTCGCCCAGTTCGGAGCGCAGCCGCCGCCACACCACGCCGCGGCGCAGCGGGAAGGCCAGCCGGTCCGGGTCGTCGATATCGGCCACCACCGGCGACACTTCGACCAGCGAGTGCCGTTCGGCGCAGTCGAAGAGGGTGGCGAGCACGTCGGGGCCCTCGGGCCGGCCGTCGTCGTCGGCCAGCCACACCCAGTCGGCGCCCATGGTGAGCGCGTGCAGCATGCCGAGCGCGAATCCGCCCGCGCCGCCCAGATTGTGCTCCGAACCCAGGTAGGTGGATTCGATGGGCTGCTGCTTGACCAGCTCGCCGACCTCGGCCTCGTTGCCGTTGTCCACCACGATCAGATGGTCGACCGGACGGGTCTGACCGCTCAGCACCTTCAGCGATTCGGCGAGCAGTTCCCGGCGTTTGTGCGTGACCACGATGGCGACAATGCGGGCCTCGTCGCCATACAAGGGTGTGGATGACTCACTCATGCGGGATTCCGTTCCGGTTCACGTTCACGTTCCAGATCCCGCAGCACCTGCGCCACGTGATCACCCGCCTCCGGGCCCTCATAGGCCCGCACCACGTCCTCGATGCCGCCCTGCATCCGCACCTGCCCGTGATCGATCCACATGGCGTGGTCGCACAGCTGGGCCAGGAACTCGTTGGAATGGCTGGCGAACACGAGAATGCCCGAGCGTGAGACCAATTCCTGCAGGCGCACCCGCGCCTTCTTCATGAATTCCGCGTCGACCGCGCCGATGCCTTCGTCGAGCAGCAGGATCTCCGGATCGATGGAGGTCACCACGCCCATCGCCAGGCGCACCCGCATACCGGTCGAATAGGTGCGCAGCGGCATCGCCAAATAGTCGCCCAGCTCGGTGAATTCGGCGATCTCGTCGATCTTGGACAGCATCTGCTTGCGGGTCTGCCCGAGGAACAGGCCGCGAATGATGATGTTGTCGTAGCCGGAGACCTCGGGGTCCATGCCCACGCCGAGATCGAAGACCGGCGCCACTCGCCCGCGAATCCGCGCGCTGCCGCGGGTCGGTTCGTAGATGCCCGAAAGCAACCGCAGCAGTGTCGATTTGCCCGCGCCGTTGTGGCCGACCAAGCCGACGCGATCGCCTTCCTTCAGCGACAGCGAGATATCCCGCAGCGCCTCCACGACCACCACGTCGGATTGATTGCGCCCGATGGCCCCGCCGGCCGAACCCAGTACCGCCTTCTTCAGCGAACGGGATTTGGCGTCGAAGATGGGGAATTCCACCCACGCGTTCTGGGTCTCGATACTCACACGGTCGGTCATTGAGCCTTCACACCCAGTAGGGGACTCGGGAACGGAACTTCTTCATAGCCAGTATCGCGACTATCCAGCCGACGACGGTGATCGCCACCACCACAATCCAGCTGCGCAGGTGGATCGGGTCGCCCAGCAGGGGCGCGCGCACGATCTCCAGGTAGTGGAAGGTCGGCACCAGCTCGGCCAGCTTGGCCCGGTCACTGGCGGTGCCCGACAGCGCCGAGGTCTTCCACATGACCGGGGTGAGCACGAACAACATCAGCGTGGTGCTGCCCAGGATCGGCGCCAGATCCCGATAACGGGTGCTGAAGATGCCGAACACGATCGTCACCCAGATGGCGTTGAGGAACAGCAGCACCAGGGCCGGAATCGCCAGCAGCGCCGACCAGTGCAGATGCCGCCAGATCGCGAACGCGGGCACCATCACCGCGTAGATGATCAGGTTGTGGGCGAAGAACAGGAACTGCCGCCACACCAAGCGGTACACGTGCACGCTCAGCGCCGACGGCAGCTGCTTGATCAAGCCCTCGTTGGCGATGAAGACATCCGAGCCTTCGAGGATGCTGGCGTTGATCACGTTCCAGACGATCAAACCCACCGTCACATACGGCAGATACGAACTCAGCGACTGCCCGAACAGGGTGGCGTAGAGCACGCCCATCGCGGCCGCCTGCAAACCGGTGGCGATGGTGATCCAGAACGGGCCCAGCACCGAACGCCGGTACCGCTGTTTGATGTCCTGCCAGCCCAGTGCCAGCCATAGTTCACGCTGGGAGAACCCGTCGCGGAAATCCTTGAAGGCGCGACCGAAGGACTGCGAGTCCGACACCAACGGCACCGGATTCTCGTCCGGTCGCACGTCGGTCGTCACCGAGTCAGGGGGAGCAGCAGCAGGCACAGCACCCGACCCTATCTAATGCCGATCGCATCGCGCGCGGAACCTGCCGCCGACCGTGATGTATCGGCGGCAGGAGGACGCTCAGAGGTATTGACCGCCGCCCGCGCCCTGCTGTCCGCGGGGGTCGCCGTGGCTCATGCCGGGGGGCAGCGCCTGGCGCATCTGTTCCAGTTGGGCGCGGGCCGCCATCTGCTGGGCGAACAGGGCGGTCTGGATGCCGTGGAAGAGGCCTTCCAGCCAGCCGACCAGCTGGGCCTGGGCGATGCGCAGTTCCGCGTCGGAGGGGATGGTCTCGTCGGTGAAGGGCAGGGCCAGCCGTTCGAGCTCCTCGCGGAGTTCGGGGGCGAGGCCGGTTTCCAGTTCCCGGATGGAGGTGCGGTGGATCTCGCGCAGGCGGGTGCGGGAGGCGTCGTCCAGCGGTGCGTGCCGGACCTCCTCGAGCAGCTGTTTGATCATGGTGCCGATGCGCATGACCTTCGCGGGCTGCTCCACCATGTCGGCGAGCGACTCCTCTTTCTCCTGGGAGTCGTCCAGAATGCCCGAATTATCGTCACCGACAACCTGTCCGGTGATCTCCACCGGATCGCCGCCGATCTGGGCCGCCGCCGGGATGAACAGCGGCTTCCCCTCGGGTCCGATCACGACAATGTTCTCCGGAACCCCATCGGATTGCGTCATGTCCCCCATCCTGCCCAATCCGGACCGAACCCGCTAAGTCCCACCCCAATCCGCAAGCATTCGGTGGCGCAGGTGTAACTCCTGCCACGCGCGGAACGAAGCCGTGGGTAGACCGGACAGCGACGTCCCGTCCAGTTTGTTCGGTAGCTGCAGGTCGTCCCGTTCTGTGGGGTCGCTTCCATCCCTACCGTTACCCAGTCGTGCCCTCTCCCTTTAGAGTGGCCAGCATGACTTACGACGTCGCAAGGGTGCGGGGCCTAATACCGTCCCTGGGCGACGGCTGGATCCACCTCGACCCCCAAGCGGGCATGCTGGTCCCGGATTCGGTATCCCGGGCCGTCTCAACAGGTTTCCGGACCTCCGCCTTCTCGCACTCCAATCGGCACGGTGCGGCCAAGCGCAGCGCGGCGATCCTGGACGCCGCGCGCGAGGCCGTCGCCGATCTGGTCGGCGGCGATCCGGCGGGCGTGGTGCTCGGCCCGGATCGCGCGGTGCTGCTGGCCTGGCTGGCCGAATCGCTGAGCTCCCGGCTGGGTCTGGGCACCGGGATCGTGCTGTCGCGCCTGGATGACGAGGCGAATGTCGCGCCGTGGCTGCGCATCGCGAATCGCTATGGCGCGCACGTGCGCTGGGCCGAGGTCGAGATCGAGACCTGCGAGATGCCGGCCTGGCAGTTCGAGGAGCTCATCGGACCCACCGCCCGCCTGGTCGCGCTGACCGCCGCCTCGCCCATCGTCGGCTCCGCGCCCGCGGTCCGGGTGGCCGCGGACCGCGTGCACGAGGTCGGCGGCCTGCTGGTGGCCGACTGCTTCGGCGCCGCGCCCTACGCGCTCATCGACATCGACGAACTCAACGCCGACGTGATCGCCCTGAGCGCACCGGCCTGGGGCGGCCCGCAGATCGGCGCGCTGGTCTTCCGCGACCCGGCCTTCCTGGACCGGATCCCGTCCATGTCGCTGAATCCCTACGCCAAGGGCGCGGAACGGCTCGAGGTGGGCGGCCACCAGTACGCGCTGCTGGCCGGGCTCACCACCTCCATCGACTACCTGGCCTCGCTGGACGAGCGCGCCACCGGCACCCGCCGCGAACGCCTGGAGATGTCGATCACCTCGCTGCAGGACTATCACGATCAGCTCTTCGAGCATCTGATGGCGGTGCTGGACACCATCCCCAACCTGACCGTGATCGGCCGCGCCTCCACCCGTATCCCGACGGTGAGCTTCACCATCACGGGCATGCAGGCGGAGAAGGTCTCGGCCAAGCTGGCCGACGCCCGCATCGGCACGCTGAGCGGCTCCCACGGCGGCAGCCGCCTGCTCGACGCCCTGGGCGTCAATGACGAGGGCGGCGCGGTGACCATCGGACTCGCGCCCTACACAACGACTTTCGAGATCGACCAGCTCGGCCGCGCGCTGGCCGCCCTCGACACCTAGGACCTAGGCCTGGTCCTCGCTGATCCGCAGGATCACCTTGCCGACGGTCTCGTCGGAGTCCAGCAGCCGGTGCGCCCGCGCCACCTCGGTGACCGGGACCTCGGCCGACACCACCGGCGCCACGGTGCCGTCGGAGATCAACGGCCACAGATGGCGGCGCAGTTCGGAAATGATCTCGGCCTTCGACCCGCGCCCGTGCTCGGGACGGCGGCGCAGATTGGTGGCGTGCACCGAGCCCCGTTTGCCCAGCAGCGCGGCCAGATTCAATTCCGCCTGCACGCCGCCCTGCATACCGATCACCACCAGATGCCCGTCCTCGGCGAGCGCCTCGACATTGCGCTTCAGATAGGACGCGCCCATATTGTCGAGAATGATGTCGGCGCCGGGATATTCGCTGTGCAGCGTGGTCACGAAATCGTGCTCGCGGTAATTGATCAGCACCGTCGCGCCCAATTCCGCGCACCGGTCCAGCTTGAACTGCGATCCGGCCGTCACCGCCACCCGCGCGCCCAGCGCCCGCGCCACCTGGATGGCGTGCGTGCCGATCCCGCTGCCGCCACCGTGAATCAGCAGCAACTGCCCGCTGTGCAGGCCCGCGGTCATCACCAGGTTGGACCACACGGTGGCCGCCGCCTCGGGCAGCGCGGCCGCGGCGGCCACGTCGAGGCCGTCGGGCACCGGCAGCAGCTGGGAAGCGGGCGCGTTCACCCGTTCGGCGTAACCGCCGCCGGACAGCAGGGCGCACACCCGATCGCCGGGTCGCCAATCCCGTACGCCGGGACCGACTTCCGCGACGGTCCCGGAGACTTCCAGGCCCAGGATCTCGCTCGCACCGGTCGGCGGGGGATACAGGCCCTGCCGTTGCAGCAGGTCCGCGCGGTTCACCCCCGCGGCCGTCACATCGATCGCCACTTCGCCCGGTCCGGGCGCGGGCAGGTCGTCCACCTGCGCCCATTTCATGACCTCGGGCCCACCGAAACCGTCGAGTGTCACCGCATACATGAAAACGAGCCTACGACCGAGCCGCACCGATTACTGTCAGGCCACCCTGGGGCGCCGTACAGCATCCTCTCAGCTTCTACCGGCACGGTGGGTGTGGAGGGATTCGAAAGGAGATATTCCATGATCACGACCCTGACCGTTCTCGGCGCCATGATCATCCTGGCCGCCATGGCGATGTCCGGATTCGTCGCCAACGACGCCCCGCGCGCCCTGGTCCGCGTCCGGAACCGCCGATAGCCCCCGAGTACTTTCGACCCCCTCCGCGGCCGGGTCGAAAGTACTAGCGTTCCGGGGCATGAGCAGTTTCGTCGACTTCCAGAACGAGATCTATCTCGCCGGTCTGGCGGGCGCGGTCCCGGCGCTCCCGATGACCGCGGCGGGTCTGGAAGAGCGGGCTCGGGAAGAGCTGGATCCGGCGGCCTTCGCTTATGTGGCGGGCAGCGCGTCCTCCGAACGCACCGCGCACGCCAATCTCACCGCCTTCGAGAAGTACCGGCTGCTGCCGCGCGTGCTGCGCGGCGCGAGCGCGCCCGGTGCGCGCGACCTCTCGGTCGAAGTGCTCGGAACCCCTTTGGCGGCACCGATTCTCACCGCCCCGGTCGGCGTGCTCGGGCTGCTGCGCGAGCGCGGCGAGACCCTGGTCGCCGACGTCACCAAGGAACTGGGCATCGGCATGTGCCTGTCCACCGCCGCCTCCTCCACCATCGAGGAGGTCGGCGCCCGGGCCGGGGCCTGGTGGTATCAGCTGTACTGGCCCAATGACATGGAGCTGGCCCGTTCCTTCGTCGAGCGCGCCGAGAAGTCCGGGGCCAAGGCCATCGTGGTCACCGCCGACACCCCCGCGCTGGGCTGGCGGCCCCGCGATCTCCAGCACGGCCACCTGCCGTTCCTGCACGGCCAGGGCATCGCGAATTACCTGTCCGATCCGGTCTTCCGCGCGAAGCTGAGCGCCCCGCCGGAGGAGAGCGAGGAGGCGCTGCGCGCGGCCGTAATCACCTGGTCGGGGCTGTTCGGCAATCACGCGCTGCGCCCGGCGGACCTGGCCCGGCTGCGGGATTGGACCGAACTGCCCATCGCCGTGAAGGGCATCCTGCACCCCGACGACGCCCGCCAGGTGGTGGACGCGGGCGCGGACGCGGTGATCGTGAGCAATCACGGCGGCCGCCAGGTGGACGGGGCGATCGGCGCGCTGGACGCGCTGCCGACCATCGTGGCCACCGTCGGCGATCGCGCGGACGTGCTGTTCGACTCCGGCATCCGCACCGGCTCCGACGTGATGATCGCGTTGTCGCTGGGCGCCAAGGCCGTCCTCTACGGCCGCCCCTGGGTGTACGGCCTGGGCCTGGCGGGCGCCGACGGCGTCCGCCACGCGCTGCGCTGCCTGCTCGCGGATTTCGATGCGGCCATGGGGCTTTCGGGCTGCCGCGGCCCGCACGAACTGAGCCGCACCATGATCTCGTCCTACCGCGTTTAGCCCGGGCGCACGGAGGAATCCTGCCGGGGAACCGCGCGGGACCGCCGAGCTGAGGAGGGGCGATCACACGCCGTCACGACAATGAGCCGGTGGCCGCGGCCGCGGGCCGGAGTTCGCTCGAACCGAGGTGGCTCACCCCGGAGCAGCAGCGCGCCTGGCGGGCCTACCTGGACGGCAGCCAGCGGCTCATGACCGACCTCAACCGGCAGCTGCAACACGACTGCGACCTGTCCCTGGCCGAATTCCGCATCCTGACCAAACTCTCCGAGGCCCCCGGCCGCGCCCTGCGCATGAGCGACCTCGCCGACGGCGTGCTGTCCTCCCGCAGCCGCCTCACCCATCAGATCCGCCGCATGGAGGCGCAGCGCATGGTCCGCCGCATCGCCTGCGCGGACGACGGCCGCGGCGTGCTGGCCCAGCTCACCGACGAGGGCCTGTGCCGGCTGCGGACCGCCGCGCCCGCCCATGTTGCCGCGGTCCGCCGGTTCTTCGTGGACCTGCTCACGCCGCAGCAGCTGGCCGCGGTGGCCGCGGCGCTGGACCTGGTGAATCTGGCCGCCGACCACCGCGCCGACAGCAGGGCGGCCGCCGATCTCGTCTGACCGGTCGCCGCGATCCCGACCGCACGCGCCATCAGTTACCATCAGTCCGCTGGAAGCGTGGCAGAGCGGCCGAATGCACTCGCCTTGAAAGCGAGCGTTGTGAAAGCAACCGGGGGTTCAAATCCCTCCGCTTCCGCGTGAAGACGCTGGCGGCCAAGGGATTTCGCATCCTTTGGCCGTCAGTGTTTCCCGTTTCTAGGCGGGCAGCTCCGCCAGCCAATCGCGGATGATCGGGTCGGTGACCTCCGGGTGGGTGAACGGCACCGAGTGCGCCGCGCCCAGTCCCTCGATGGTCTCGACCCGGGTCGGACCGCCCAGTTGCGAGGCCAGTTCCTCGGTCTGGCGGCGGCTGTGGATCTGATCCTGCACCCCGTGCATGAGCAGTGCCGGCGCGGTGATGTCCTTGACCATGTCGACGATCGATTCGCGGTCGATGAGGCAGCGTCCGGCCTGTTCGAGCCGGCGCCGGTCGGCGGCGTTCCACTTGTCGAGCCAGTACCGGCGCTGCTCGCGGGTGCCGCCGATCATCTGCACCGCGATCGGGGTGGCGATGGGCTCCAGCGGAACGTCGCCGAGGATCCACTGGTTCATGATGATCATCTCGAAGCCAACGGATTCCGCGTCGTCGTAGCCGTCCGCCCGGGTGCCGATCAGGATCAGGCCGCGCACCCGCGCGGGCTGCAGCAGCGCCATGCGCATGCCGATCCAGCCGCCCTGCAGCAGGCCGCCCACGACCAGCCGGTCCAGGCCGAGGTGATCGACGACGGCCCATGCGTCCCAGGCCAATCGCCAGTTGTCGAACGGCTCGGCCGGGTCCTCGGTGTGGCCGTGGCCGCGCGCGTCGATGGTGACGATCCGGTAGTCCGGGGCCAGGGACGCCTCCTGGGCGGCCCACATCTCGGTGTCCTGGAAGAAGCCGTGCATCAGCAGCACCGCCGGGCCGTCGCCGCCGGTGTCGCGATAGTGGATCCTCGCCCCGTCTTCGGTCGTCACGAACGGCATGCGGCGGCGCCCCCTGTCAGGTCTTCGGTTGCGCCGGTGTGGATTCGAGGCGCGGGACCGACCCTAACAGGAACGTGTTCTAGAGGAAGCGCGCGATCGTCGCCGGATCGGTGGCGAACTCGAGGAACGCGTCGTTCTCGTGCGGATCGCCGGCGGTGACCCGCACGCCGTCCGTGCCGTAGGGCCGGATGATGACCCCCGCCTCGGTGCTCGCCGCACCATATTCGGCGCTGCGGTCGCCCAGCGGCAGCCAGACGAAGTTGGCGTGGCTCTCCGGCACCCGGTAGCCCGCCGCCAGCAGCGCGGCGCGCATGCGATCCCGTTCGGCCACAACCGCATCGGTGCGCTCCAGCAGCTCCGGCCGCGCCTCCATCGACGCGATGGCCGCCGCCTGCGCCACCCGGCTCACGCTGAACGGGATGTGCACCTTCATCAGCGCGGTGATCACCTCGGGCGCGCCGACCGCGTACCCGACCCGCAGCCCCGCCAGGCCGTACGCCTTCGAAAACGTGCGCAGCACCAGCACATTCGGCCGGGTACGGCCCAGCTCGACGCCGTCCGGGAAGTCCTCGGCGGGGATCCGCACGTACTCGAAGTACGCCTCGTCCAGCACCACCAGGACGTCGGCGGGCACCTTGTCGAGGAACTCCACGATCTCGGCCCGGCCGCGCGCGGTGCCGGTCGGGTTGTTCGGGTTGCACACGAACACCACGCGGGTCTTCGGGGTGATCGCCGCCGCCAAAGCGTCCAGGTCGTGGGTGAATTCATCGTCCAGCGGCACCTGCACCGCCTTCGCGCCCGCCACCTGGGTGACGATCGGGTACGCCTCGAACGAGCGCCACGCGAACAGCACCTCGTCGTCGGGGTGGCGGCAGGTGATCTGCACCAGTTCCTGGCACAGCGCGACACTGCCGCACCCGGCCGCCACGTTCTCCAGCTCCACGCCCAGGAAATCGGCGATGGCGCCGCGCAATTCGATGGCGTGGTTGTCCGGGTACCGGTTGGACAGCTCGACCGCCTCGGCAATGGCCTTGGTCACCGACGGCAGCGGCGGCAAGGTGGTCTCATTGCTGGCCAGCTTCACCGCGCCGGGGTGGGTCTTGCCGGCGACGTACGCCGGGATGGCATCGAGGTCCGGGCGAATGTGCGCGCTCACCCCTCCACCCTATGTCCCGGGCCGGCGGGGTCGTCCGGGGGTGTCGTCCGGTTTGCGCGAATGTCGGCCGGGGTTTGCTCGCCGGTCCCGGGCCGGGATCGAATCGCCCTCGGCTGGAATATCTCCGGCATTCCGGACCGGCGGAAAGATTTATCTCGTTTTTACCTAGCGCAACTACAGTGGCCCTATGTCGGGCATCTATCGAGAACTGGCCCCTGTGCACGACACGACCGCGATAGCGCTGACCGTGCTCGAACCCGAGGGACACACGCGCGGCGGCATCGTGGTGTTGCACGAATCACGTGAATTCACCGAGCCATTGCTGGAACTCATGCGAGCGCTCGCGGCCGACGGCTGGACCGTCATCGCCCCCGACCTGTTCCACCGCCCCGCCAATGGCAGCGTCGTCGACCGCGTCTTCGGCGACGACCTCTTCGCCGACTTCGACGCCTGCTTCGAGTGGCTCACCGGACACGGCGTCTTCCGCGACTGCATCGGCGTCCTCGGCTTCGACTCCGCCGGCACCGCCGCCGCCCTGGTCGCCACCAACCGCCGCGTCGGCGCGGCCGTCAGCGTCGCCGCCCCCGGCATCGAAACGCCCCTCACCGAACAGGCCGTCGCCCTGCTCACCGCCGCCCCGGCCTTCCAGGCCCCCTGGCTCGGCCTCTTCGGCGAGGACGACCCGCGCACGCCACCCGACCAGGTGGACCGCCTCCGTGAGGCCGCCGCCCGCGCCGACGTCGCCACCCTGGTGGTCACCTACCCCGGCCTGCACCACCGCCCCGACCAACCCGGCTTCGACCCCGCCGCCCTCGACGATGTCTCCGTGCTCGACGCCCAGACCAGAATCTACGAATGGTTCGACTCGCACCTACGCTGACCAGCCGATTTGGTCTATTGGTCACCCGCTGTGTAATCTTCTGTCCCGGCGGTTCGAAAGGAACCGGCGCCCTCGAAGAGGGGCTCCAGGAGGCGTGCCAGAGCGGCCGAATGGGACTCACTGCTAATGAGTTGTCCCTTCACGGGGACCGGAGGTTCAAATCCTCTCGCCTCCGCCACCGCCCGGTCCGCCGGGTACACATACTTGAATAGCCATGCGCCCGTAGCTCAACGGATAGAGCATCTGACTACGGATCAGAAGGTTAGGGGTTCGAATCCCTTCGGGCGCACAACCAAAGGCCCCACACCAAACGGTGTGGGGCCTTTGACCTTTGGTGGGTTCGGCTACTTCCAGGCGCCGAGGGCGGGCAGCTCGCCGGTGAGGTCGGCGCCGGGGGAACGGCCGATGAGCCAGGCGGCCAGCGCCGCGGCGGAGCCGGTGATCTCCGGGCCCTGCGCGCCCACTGAGCCGGTGTAACCGGTGTCGGTAGCGGTCACCGTGAACCCCGCGCCGCCGGCGGGCCTGACCTCGCCGAGGGATTGGGCGAGCAGGCGGGCGGTGAAGTCCGGTGGCCAGTCGGCGGGGGAGTAGCCGATGTCGAGGTCGACGTGATGGATCTCCACCTCCATGTGACGCATCCAGATGACGCGCGTCGCGGGGATCTCGCCGCCCGCCCGGTTCCGGACGACGGCGGGCCAGCGGTCCGCGGGCATGACGCGGGCCAGCGCGAGCCAGCGTTCGGCGGAGGCGGTCAGGTCCTCGAGCTGGTCGCGCAGCGGGCGCGGGGCACCGGCCTCGATATCGGATTCGCGGAGGTATTGGCTTGCGTACTGCGGGGTTTCGATGCCGGTGCGGGCCCACAGCAGCAGGTTGACCAGGCTGTCGGCATTGCGGGAGAGGTGCGCGAGCACGTGGCCGCGGGTCCAGCCGGGCAACAGGGAGGGGTCGACGAGGTCGGCGTCGGTCAGGGCGGCGACCGCGGGGAGCAGGCGCTCGGTCGCGGCGGCGACGGTGTCGAGCTGGGCGTCGATGTCGGCGAGGTGCGCGTCGCTGGTCACCGTCCGACCCTAACCGGTGGGGCGGTCAGCGGCTGGACGACGACGCGCTGCGGCGGCGGTCCGGCAGCCCGGAATCCCGTTCGGCCACAACGATTTGCACGGCCAGAGCGACCAGCCACAGTGACATGGCGCCGACCTGGATGCGCTGCGCGATGCCCAGGCCGTAGTTGCCGGGCAGGTTGTCGGCGATCAGCATCCACGCGGTCACCACCGAGCCGACGATCAGAATCCACAGGCCGGTGTGGCGCAGGATCGGCCAGCGCCGGTACTTGAACGCGGCCACCGTGAACGCGATCATCGCGATGTAGATGGAGAACACGGCCAGGGTGCTGGTCAGCGCGTGAATCTGGTGCAGCTGCGGGAACAGGCCGGTATCCACGTAGCGCTTGGGCGCGCCCGGTTCGTCGGGCACGATCGGCCACTGCGCGTCCGCGATGGTCGCCGCGCCGAAGCAGGCCAGCGCCACCCAGCCGATGGTGGAGTAGAGCCGCCGCGAGAACAGCAGCACACCGCCCAGCCCGGCCATCACCAGCAGGGAGCCGGAGACGGTGTCACCGGTGGTGAAGACCCAGCGGAACGGTGCGCCCTTCTCGGCCAGCTGGCTGAGGAAGGTGTTGGTCGGGTTGCTCTGGATGGGCAGGATGAATTCCAGGACCCAGGAGGAGTAGCCGAGCCCGGCGACCGCGATCAAGATCGCGATGAACCATCGCAGTGCCCGTCGCCATCGCGGCTGGAGCACGACCGTGCTCGGAGCCGCCTCGGCTAGTTTCTGCTCGGTTGGCATCACCGCGCTCGCTTTCGCTGGCCTCGCTCACTCGTACTGCCCTGCCCGGCAGTTTTCGATCCATCCGGACTGGTCGGCTGGTCCGGTTACGTCCATTGTCGCCCATCGGTTAACACGGATGTCACACGCCGCGCGACAACGCGGTGATCACCAGGTCGGCAGCCGATTCGGCACCCTGGTGTTCCCACACCCGCACCACGGTCCAGCCCGCCGCCGCCAGCCGGGCGTCGGTGTCGCGGTCGCGCGCCACATTCCCGGCCAGCTTCTCGGCCCACCACGCGGCGTTGTTCTTCGGGCGAGTCGCGTGCTCCGGACAGCTGTGCCAGAAGCACCCGTCCACATAGACCGCCACCTTCCGCCGCGGGAACACGATGTCCGCCCGCCGCCGCAGACCCGGCAGCGGCGCCCGGTCCACGAAGTAGCGCTCGCCGCGCCGATGCAATTCCCGCCGCAGGGCCAGCTCCGGCTTGGTCCCCACCCGGCGCTGCTTGGCCATCCGGGCGCTGGTCGCCGCGTCGGTGCCCGGCCGCGCATCCGTCATGCGGCCATCCTTGCCGCGGCGGATAGGGCCGGCAAGGTTCACGCGGCTTTGACGGGAGCGCCTCCCATGCGCTCGAGATGGTTCTCGACATCGTCGAGGAAACCCTCCGGGAAGCGCAGCGAACCCATCCGGGTGCGGCGCAGGAATCCGGCGGTCGCCCGCGCCGACAGCAGTCGCGGATCGTCGAGGAACCAGCGCAGGTCCTCGTAGGGTGCGTGCACCGGCCAGGTGGACACCGGAACCCGCCGCACCTCCCCGCGATGCCCCCAGGCCGCGGTCGGCCAGCTGCGGCGGGTCAGCGGTTCGCCGTCGGGGATCGGGTCGTCGGCGGGGTCGGTGACGCGCCCGGCGATCCACTCGGCCATGCGCACGCTCACCGCGTTGCCGACCAGCTTCCAGCGATGCCCCGGCCGCACGCCCGGCACCGCCAGCGCCGGCGTGGTCCAGTCGCGGTCGAAGCCCTGCAACCGCTCCCCGTCGGTGATGCCCGGGGTGACCAGTTCCCCCGACGGCAGCCGGACGGCGGGCGGGCTGGCGATGCCGAGGCCCGAACCGCCCTTCAGTGTGGGCACCGCGTTCACCGCCCAGCCCAGTCCGCGATTGCCCTCGGTCCAGTAGAAGCCGCACGGATCGTGCGCCGGATCGCCGACCTCGCGCGGGCCCGCGTCGGTTCCGAACAGGATCGGCCGCGGATCCTCGGTGCGAGAGGCCAGCATCAGCACCCGCTCCCGCCGCTGCGGGAGTCCGAACGCGCGCGCGTCCACCACGCGGTAGGCCCAGGTGTAGCCGAGTTCGGTGAGCGCGTCGGTGATGTGCCGCATGGCCGCGCCGCCGCCGAGCTGCAGCATGAACGGCACGTTCTCGATCAACAGCCAGCGCGGCCCGCGCTTGCGCTTGACCAGCCGGAACACCTCGTCCACCAAACCCGAACGGGAGCCGGTGATTCCGGCGGTGCGCCCGGCCTGGGACAGGTCCTGGCACGGGAATCCGGCCGCCACCAGCTCGATGCCGGACGGCAGCGCGCGCAGCTTGGTCACATCCGAATGCAGTGGCACGCCGGGGAAATGCGCCGCCAGCACGGCCTGGGCGCCCGAATCGATCTCGCAGAGGAGTTCACTGCGCCACCCGTGGGCCGCGAGCCCGAGTTCCAGCCCACCGATGCCGGCGAACAGGCCGACCATCCGCGCGCCCGTCACAACAGTCCCTTTCACCCCGGAGTCCCCGTGCCGCAGAGCACGTTACTCGAGTCCCCTCATCCACATCGAGCGCAACGCCCGACACGGCCGGACTTCCAGAGCCGGTCGCTATCACCCGGGTGATCGATCAGGGGGCGCTGGCGTGCGCAAACGCCGAGAACCGCTCCGCACCATTGCATGTTGATCACGATGTCCGGTCGCGAGAGTGATACCGGCCGGGGCTCTCGGACGAGCCGGGGCCTGCAACTACGGTTATAGGCGTGACGGATAACGGGAGTGAGAACGCCAAGCCGGTGGCGCCGCGGTGGCCGGCCATTCTCACCTGGCGCGCACACAACGCCTCACGCATGGAGTCGGTGCGGGTGGTGCTGAGCGGCAACCGGATTCGCGCCGCGGGCCGGATCATCGCCGGCGACTGCGAGGACCATCCCGCGTTCAGCGCCTCCTACGACCTGGTCACCGACGAATCCGGGGTCACCAAGCGGCTGTCGCTGCGCAGCACCCTGGCCACCGGCGAACGCCACGCCTCGATCGCCCGCGACGAGGAGGACTACTGGCTGATCGACGCTGGAAACACCCATGTGCGCTCCACCTTCGGCGGGGCGCTGGACGTGGACGTGGTGCTGAGCCCGTTCTTCAACACCCTCCCGATCCGCCGCTACGGCCTGGCCCGCGCCAGCGAGGACGTCCAGGTCCCCGTCGTCTACGTGCGCCTACCCGACCTGCTGGTCCAGGAAGCCAGCCTCACCTACAGCAGCGGCCCCGACGGCATCCACGTCCTGTCCCCCGTCTCCTCCGCCACCGTCACCGTCGACCAGGACGGCTTCCTCCTCGACTACCCCGGCCTGGCCGAGCGCATCTAGCCGTCGAGTGGCACACCCTGGAGGGGGTTTGTCCGGATTCGCCTCCAGGGTGTGCCACTCGACGATCAGTCGAGGGAGGTGAGGACGCCGCCGGAACGGCCGGCGTCGATGAGTTTGGTGAGCCAGTTGCGGTCGCCGGGGGTGATGTTGGTGATCGGCCAGCGGGCGTTGTCCTCGTAGTCGGTGCGGGCGTCGTGGCCGGCTTCGGTCAATTCGGTGAGGGTGCCGTTGGCGCGCAGGCTGTCGCGGGCCTGGGTGAGGACCTCGAGGGTGTCGTCGAGGACGTCCAGCAGGGCGGCGGCGTTGGGTTCGCAGATGGCGCGGACCAATTCGGGGGAGGTGGCGGCGACGCGGGTGCCGTCGCGGAAGGAGCCGGCCGCCAGGCCGAGCGCCAGCGGGCCGCCGTTGGCGCCTTCGATGGCGAGGGCCTCGGCGAGCACGTGGGGTAGGTGCGAGATGCGGGCGACCGCGCGGTCGTGTTCGACCGCCAGCACCGGGACCACCACCGCGCCGCAGTCCAGGGCGAGCTGGCCGACGCGCCGGAAGTTGTCGGCGTGCACGCCCGGGTCCACGCTGACCGCCCAGGCGGCGTTCTTGAACAGGTCGGGAGTGGATGCGGCCCAACCGGATTCGCTGGTGCCGGCCATCGGGTGCCCGCCGACGTAGCGGGCGCCCAGTTCGTGGCGTTGCACGGCCGCCGCGACCGGGGCCTTCACGCTCACCACGTCGGTGAGTACGCAGTCGGGGGCGAAGGTCTTCACATCCGAGAGCACCGCGTCGATGGCGGGCATGGGCACGCCGATCACGATCAGCGCGTCCCGTTCGGCGGCGCGCGTGAGCACCGCCTCGACATCGCTGATCACGTCGTAGCCGTCCATCCGCGCGGCCTTGGCGCCGACCTCGGACCGGTTGTAGCCGAAGGCCTCATAGCCGCCGGCCGCGGCGGCCCGCAGAACCGAACCGCCGATCAAACCGGTACCCAGGACGCAGACAGCTGGTTTCGAAGTGCCCGTCATGCGATCAGATTCGCATACGACTTCAACATTTCCCCCGAAGCGGACTACCGTTGCGCGCATGGCAGCACAACGCTCGAGCACGAACAGGGCGGCGTCGGACGACTTCGACGACGTGGAAGGGTTCGCGGTGGCCGTTGTCCGTGAGGAAGCCAACTGGAAGGTGACGCCGCTGAGCGACGCGTCCCTGTCCAGTCTGTCCGCGGCCGAGCACGAGTTGCGCGCGTTGCGAAGTTCCGGCGCGGTGTTCGGCCTGCTCGACGTCGACGACGAGTTCTTCATCATTCTGCGCCCGGGCCCGACCGGCAGCCGCATCCTGCTGTCGGACGCCACGGCCGCCATCGACTACGACATCGCGGCCGACGTGCTGGAGGAACTCAATATCGAGGTCCCCGACATCGACCCCGACGAGCTCGACGACGTCGAACCGTGGGAGGAGGGCGACCTCGGCGTGCTGTCCGATCTGGGGCTGCCCGAGCCGGTGCTGGCGGTCATCCTCGCCGAGACCGACCTGTACCCCGACGAGCAGCTGGGCATGATCGCCCAGCGTCTCGGCTTCGCCAACGAGTTCTCGGCGGTCCTGGACAAGCTCCCGCGTTGACCGGCTCGCTCGCCGCCGACGAGGCGATGATGCGGGCCGCCATCGCCGCCGCGGCCGCGGCGGACCTTCTCGGGCGCCCTGCGGCACCAGCGCTACCGGTCCGAGGACATCAAGCGCGACATCTCGGGTGACTTCTCCGGCGGCGAGGTCGGCTCGCAGTT
>NZ_JBSGCY010000018.1:0-71245 GCF_053602115.1 Nocardia sp. NPDC004582
GACGGCGAGTCCGGCGGCGGCCGCGAGCACGCCGTGGCGCAGGGGCCGGCCGGTCATCACAGCCACCCGAGGGCGCCGAAGACGGCGACGGCGAGCGTGTCGACGCCGAGAATCGCGCCGACGGCGATGGCCTTGGCCCGCACGGTCGGCAGGTCGTACACGAAGAAGCAGGCCGCGAAGAACGGCACGTAACCGACCAGCCAGATCAGGAACGGGAAGCCCGCGTGCCACCAGGACCAGTCCCAGGTCAGCACGCCCATCTTGTTGAGCAGCACCTCGACCCCGACCGCGGCCACGGAGTTCAGCGCGATGAGGACCGGCCGGTTGGGCAGCCCGAGGACGCGGGTCTGCTTGGGCGGCAGCATCTTCGCCGCGGCGATGCCCATGATCGCGAACATGAAGCAGATCTCGATGTTCAACCCGATCAGGATCTGATACGCCGTCGGCCCGGTCGCGCCCCACACCGGCGCCCGCCCGGTGCCGTGGAAGACCAGCGAGTTCCAGATCTCGTTGAACAGGTCCATGCCCCACAGCGCCAGGCCCGCGAACAGCACGTTCCAGTTCCGCCGCTCGACCTCGGTGGCATAGACGTAGATGACGACCAGCAACAGCGGAATCACGTACCACTTGAATTGGCTACTGTCCCGCAGCAAATCGAGCGCCACACGCGCGTGATCGGTCATCACCGAACCCTCCCTCATCAGTTGAGCCTCGCGAGTGTGTTACAAATCACCGGCGACTGTCAACCTGTAAGCCGGGTGCGTTCGGCCGCATCCCGCGGGGCCGAGCCGGTAGGGTTCAGCCGCATGGCAGTCCCGTTCCGTCCGTTCCGCGAACTCGCGTTCGTTCTCGCTGCGGCCGTGGTGATTCCGATGCTCGCGGCCCTCGCGTTCTCCGCCATCGGCCACCCCGAATGCGCCAGCATTCCGCAGGATGTGGGCCCGTGCGGCTACTGGGCCCGGGTGGCGTACTACGGGCCGTTCATCATGCTGTGGGGCGTGATCTTCTGCGGGGGATTCGGAGCAACGCTGTGGCTGATCACCGTCGCGGTGCGCGGCCTGCTGCTGGCGGTCCGGCGTCGCCGCGAGCGCATCCGCGCAGGCCAGCCCGCCTGACCATGCCCCTGACCTCGGGGTCCCGCGCGCTTGGGATAAAATCGGTGGTTCTTGTGTGTCGACGCGACGCACAATCGATCAGTTAACCATCGGCATCCGCTGCACCCGAGGAGACGCTTGTGATCACCGCGACCGACCTGGAGGTCCGGGCCGGAGTCCGCACCCTGCTGACGGCGCCGGGCTCGGCGCTGCGGGTGCAGGCCGGTGACCGGATCGGGCTGGTGGGCCGCAACGGTGCCGGCAAGACCACCACGCTGCGCATTCTCGCCGGTGAGGGTGAACCCTACGCGGGCAAGGTCATTCGTTCGGGAGAACTGGGATATTTGCCCCAGGATCCGCGCGAGGGCAACCTCGACATCCTCGCCAAGGACCGGGTGCTCTCGGCGCGCGGCCTCGACACCCTGCTGCGGGAGATGGAGAAGCAGCAGGCGCTGATGGCCGAGGTCGCCGACGAGAAGGAACGCGACAAGGCGATCCGCAAGTACGGCCGCCTCGAGGAGCGTTTCTCGGCCCTGGGCGGCTATGTCGCCGAGAGCGAAGCCGCCCGCATCTGCCACAGCCTGGCCCTGCCCGACCGGGTGCTGAACCAGCAGCTGCGCACCCTGTCCGGCGGTCAGCGTCGTCGAATCGAGTTGGCGCGCATCCTGTTCAGCGCCTCCGACGGCAGCGGCGGCAAGTCCGACACCACGCTGCTGCTCGACGAGCCCACCAACCACCTCGACGCCGACTCCATCAACTGGCTGCGCGGGTTCCTGCAGAACCACGACGGCGGCCTGATCGTCATCTCCCACGATGTGGAACTGCTCGGCGACGTGGTCAACAAGGTGTGGTTCCTCGACGCGGTGCGCGGCGAGGCCGACATCTACAACATGGGCTGGAAGAAGTACCTCGACGCCCGCGCCACCGACGAACAGCGCCGCGTGCGCGAGCGCGCCAATGCCGAGAAGAAGGCGTCCGCGCTCAAGCAGCAGGCCGCCAAGCTCGGCGCCAAGGCGACGAAAGCCGCTGCGGCACACCAGATGGTCAAGCGCGCCGAGCGCATGCTCAACGAGGTCGACGACATCCGGGTGGCCGACAAGGTGGCGCGGATCAAGTTCCCCGAACCCGCGCCCTGCGGCAAGACGCCGCTGATGGCCACCAACCTGACCAAGCTCTACGGGTCGCTCGAGATCTTCACCGGCGTGAACCTGGCCATCGACAAGGGCAGCCGGGTGGTCATCCTGGGCCTCAACGGCGCCGGCAAGACCACCATGCTGCGGCTGCTCGCGGGCGTGGAGACGCTGACCGCGGGCCAGATCGACCCCGGTCGCGGCCTCAAGATCGGATATTTCGCCCAGGAGCACGACACCCTCGACGATCAGGCCACGGTCTGGGAGAACATCCGCCATGCCGCCCCGGACGCGGGCGAGCAGGATCTGCGCGGTCTGCTGGGCGCGTTCATGTTCTCCGGGCCGCAGCTCGAGCAGCCCGCGGGCACGCTCTCCGGCGGTGAGAAGACCCGTCTCGCGCTGGCCGGTCTGGTGTCCTCGGCCGCGAATGTCCTTCTGCTGGACGAGCCTACGAACAACCTCGACCCGGTCTCGCGTGAGCAGGTGCTCGACGCGCTGCGCAGTTACGCGGGCGCGGTGGTGCTGGTGACCCACGACCCGGGCGCGGCCGAGGCGCTCAACCCCGAGCGGGTCATCATGCTGCCCGACGGCACCGAGGATCACTGGTCGCAGGACTACCTGGAACTGATCCAGCTGGCCTGAGCGCGCGCGTTCCGGGCCCGGAAAAACCACCGTCCGCGCCCGGAAACTCGCTTCCCGCACCGAAAAACGCGGTTTCCGCAAAACTCGGTGATTCACATCACACCGTTTCGTTGATCACAGGCATCCGAGTCTCTACCCTGGAATGAGGCGCCCACGGCGACTCGGAGGAAGCCATGAGTGACAGGCCCGCACAGGGTAAAGCCGTATTGGGTAAAGGCACGCGCGTCACCGGGAAATCCCGCGATCGCTTGCAATCCCAGCTCAAGAAGCAGTACGAGGCCGGGGCGAGTATCCGGTCACTAGCCAGGGAAACCGGGCGGTCGTATGGCTTCATTCACAACGTGCTCGTGGAGTCGCATGTGCAACTCCGCAGCCGGGGCGGTGCCAACCGCCGCAAGGCCGGCAAGCCCGTCAGCAAGTAGCGTCCCGATCCGGGAACACGATCAGCGGGTACTCGACCGGTGAAAGCCGGTCGGGGACTTGCGATCTCGCTCCGCTGGCGATGGCGTGCGGCCGTTACGCGGTCACCGACCCGTCACCGAGAACCAGCAGGTTCGCCAGGCTCTGGAAAATCGGCAGACCGGTCTTGATCTCGAGATAGGCGAACTGCCCCTGGGGGTTCACCTCCAGGAAGTAGAACTCGCCGTCGAGCCCCACTCGCAGATCCAGCACGCCGAAAGCCAGTCCCAGCGCGCCCATCAGCGTGGTCAGCGACTTGCTCACCGAGGCGGGCAGGCGATCGGCGGTGAACGCCACCGACGTGTCCAGGCGCGAATCCACCCGCCCCACACCGGATTGCGAGTCGATGCGCACCACCCACTCGATGCCGTCCACCCACACGATGCGCAGATCGCTCTCGGCGTGGATGTAGTCCTGGAAGATGGTGGGGGAGTTGCGGATCGTGGTGAGCCGGTCGAAATCGGCCGGGGTGAACAGGCGGGTCTCGGTGAACGCCCCGCGCCCGGTGCCGGTGCGCTTGTAAACCACTGGCCCGGGCCGGGATTCGACGAAGGCGCGCGCCTCGTCGGGGTCATTGGTGACGAGGGTCTCCGGAATTGCGAATCCGGCCCGGGCGGCGGTCTCCAACTGCACGATCTTGCGCCCGGCGGTGCGGTCGGCCCCGGGATCGTTGACCCACAGGGCCGGGATCGACCACAACAGCCCCTGCAGGAAGCCGTCGCATTCGGCGCGGCGGTAGTCGTCGTCCTCGGCGCTCAGCCCGCCCGGCACCAGCGTGGGGTGCGGGCGCCGCCACCACACCGAGGTGACGTCGTCGAGCCCGAACACGTGCGACAGGCTGCGGTAGGAGCCGTCCGCGCCGAGCCGGAAAGTGCCGTTCTCGCGCGGGAAGTCACGCATGTCGAGGCGAATCGGATTGTGCCCGTGAAATTTACGCAGCGTAGCGGCGAGGGCGTCGCCGTGGAGATCCTCGGCCTCGGTGACGATGAGGACCGAGCCCATGGTGCGGGCGGCCATGCGTGGCCCCCGTCAGTCGAGGCTGTCGCAGGCGATGCCGTCGTCGCTGCCGTTGTGCGACCGAGTCTGGCAGCAGGTCATGGTGGCCCCGCCGACCCCGGGCCCCGCGGCCAGATCCAGTCCCCGGGCCCAGATCTCGGTCTGCCGGCGCAGCTCGTCGTCACCGCGCGCGGGACTCTGCTCCGGCGCCAGGGTGAGCGGACGGTCGGTGACCTCGACGCGACGGCGCTGGGTGAAATCGGCAGTGGCGCCGGACCGTACGCGCACCAGCACCGGCCGGCCCTCGCAACCGGACTGCGCGTTCGCGGCGTCCCACCGGGCGATATCGAGCACATCCGCGCGATCCAGGGTCCAGGTGCCGTCGCCGACGCGCACGCTGATACTTCGCTCGGTGGCTGCGACGAGGTAGCCGGGTAGCGGTGGCGAGGTGCTGGCGAAGGTCGCCGATCCCGTTCGGTGCAGGGCGCCGGTCATGCGGAACTCCGATCTGCTCGGGATTTGCTGCGGGGCCGAGCGTGATCTGAATCATATCCCGCGGCGGGGCGAATTCGGTCCGCAACGAAAGATTTCAGCTACCTCGGCAAACTTCGCCGGGGTTTCGGAAATCGCTCCCGCCGAAAGATTTTCGCTGAATAACCGGGGTGGGTGCGGCCGGGCCGGGTGGGGCCTACAGGCCCAGGGCGCCGGGCGAGTCGGCCACGGCCCGCAGTGCCGCACCGGGATCCGCAACAAGTTTGCGGGCCGCGAGGTCGAGAATGCCGGACACCGCGTCGATCTCCGCGGATACCGTGCCGTCGAGTTTCACGATGCGCTGGCGCATCCGGAAGATCTTGCCGCCGGTGAATTCGAACTCGCAGCTCACCGTCACCTCGTCGCCGAGGTGCAGCTCCCGCTGGTACTTGATGGTCTGTTCCAGCACCACCGGCCCGATCCCCGCGGCCACCATCTTGTCCCCGGCGATGCCCGCGGCCTTCAGCAGCTCCCAGCGCGCGTGCTCGGCGTACTGCAGATAGACCGCCTGATTGAGATGCCCGTTGATATCGAGCTCGTAGCCGCGCACGGTGACCGGAACAGAGAATGCCATGCAAGGTCCAACCCCGTGCGCCTCGATGATCATTCCGCGTATCGGGTGGCCTCCGGCACATCCGGCCCGGCGATCCCCGGGCTACCCGCCGGGCCCGGCGCACCCGGCGGGTGTTGCGATCGGTTGCCGGTGAAGCGAGCCGAGGCTCCGGCGAATCCGCGGCGCGGCAGGCGAACTCGGGTGTTCAGGCGCGGTTCGCGTTGCGTTCGGCCCACCACCGCGGGGCGTCGACGAAGTAGTTGTCGTAGTCCCGCTGGGCCGCTTCGACATCGGCGGGAGTGGTCTGCCCGAGCGCCAGCCGCTCCAGGAACCGGAAGTATCCGTGCCGCTCCACGCCGGGCATGAGGGCGATGAACAGGCGGGCCCCACTGCCGGGCACCGCACCGAAGGCGTGCGGCATGAACTTGGGGACCACCAGGGCCCCGCCCGCGCCGACGGTGACGATCTCGTCGCCGGCCATGACCTGGAGTTCGCCGTCCGCGACGAAGAACAGCTCGTCGGAGAGCGTGTGATAGTGCGGCGCGGCCCCGTCGGCGCCCGCGGTCAGGGTCACCTCCACGGTGCTGACCGACCCGCCGGCCTCGTCGGAGTCGATGAGCAGTCGCACCGCGGCGGGCCGGCCCGCGCCGATGATCTCGGAGTCCTCGGGGCGGCGGATGGCGGCGGGGCGGGCGGCGGTGTTCATGACTGGCTCCGAATCATTCGATGGTTGATAATTCGCTACCGAACTATATGCCATCGAATAGAGTGTTGTCCATGGGTGAGAACAAGACCGACGCCGTGGACACCATCGCGGCACAGTGGCGGCGGGAGCGGCCCGACCTGGACGGCGAGGCCATGGCCATCATCGGCCGCCTGGGCAGGCTGGCGACAGTGGCGGGCGCGAAGGTCGAATCGGTGTTCACCGCACACGGATTGCAGCGCGGCGAGTTCGATGTGCTTGCGGCGCTACGCCGTTCGGGGGAGCCCTACGAGCTCAACCCCTCCGCCCTGGCCGACACCCTGATGATGTCGCGCGCGGGCATGACCGGCCGGCTCGACCGCCTGGAGCAGGCCGGTCTGGTGCGCCGCATCGCCGACGCGGGGGACCGGCGCGCCATCAAGGTGGCACTCACCGACCGCGGCCTGCACCTGATCGACATCGTGGTCACCGACCACTTCGAGAACGAGACCCGCATCCTGTCGGTGCTGACCGCCACGGACCGCAAAGAACTGGACCGCATTTCGCGGCTACTGCTCGCCGACCTCGAACGCGAGAACTGAGCAGCGCCGGGCGCGGCCGGATCCGGGCCAATGCCCCCCGGGGGGTGTCCTACTCCTTGCGGCGGATGGATGCCTCGACCAGGTCGAGGACCGCTTCGAGGTTCTTGCCGGCGTGACCGGAGGCGATGCGGGCGATGAGACCGTCGAGCACCAGATCGAGGTAACCGAGCAGCACCTCGGTGGGGACGTCGTCACGCAGCGCCCCGGCGGCCTTGCGGCGCTCCAGGCGGGCGACGGTCGCGGCGGTGAGCTCCTCGGAGCGTTCTTCCCAATTGGCGCGGAATTCGGGATCGTTGCGCAGCCGGCGGGCGATCTCGAGGCGGGTGCCCAGCCAGTCGAAATCCTCGGGGCGGGCCAGCATATCGCGCATGACCTGGATCAGACCCTGGTTGGCGGCGACCTCGGCCATGCGGCCCGCGTCCTCCTGGGCCAACGCCAGGAACAGCGCGTCCTTGTCGCGGAAGTGGTGGAAGATCGCGCCCCGCGACAAACCGGTCGCTTCTTCGAGACGACGCACGGTGGCGCCCTCGTAGCCGAACTCGGCGAAGCAGCTGCGTGCCCCGTCGAGGATCTGGCTGCGCCGGGCGGCGAGGTGGTCGTCTGAGACCTTGGGCACTGGCTCCTCCGAAACGTGTTGTGCGGGTTCTCCATAACGATCTTGCGACCAAAACGGAGAACCCGCACGAGCGACGAGCGAAGCGGCCCGGAAAGGGGCCGCGTGGTGGGCACCGGCGGGAACCGGTGCCCACCACCACGACTCGGCTTCGAAACAGCCCTTCGAAGACCGAGACGCTGCGGTTACTAGCCGCGGATCATGTTGCGCAGCACGAACTGCAGGATGCCGCCGTTGCGGTAGTAGTCCGCCTCACCGGGGGTGTCGATGCGGACGACCGCGTCGAAGACGACCTTCTCGCCGTTCTCCTTGGTGGCGGTGACCTTCATGGTCTTCGGAGTCACACCCTCGTTCAGCTTGGTGATGCCCTCGATGTCGAAGGTCTCGGTGCCGTCCAGGCCCAGCGACGCGGCCGACTGGCCGGCCGGGAACTGCAGCGGCACAACGCCCATGCCGATCAGGTTCGAGCGGTGGATGCGCTCGAACGACTCGGTGATGACGGCCTTGACGCCCAGCAGGCTGGTGCCCTTGGCGGCCCAGTCACGCGAGGAACCCGAGCCGTACTCCTTGCCGCCCAGCACGACCAGCGGGATGCCCGCGGCCTGGTAGTTCTGCGAGGCGTCGTAGATGAAGGCCTGCGGGCCGCCCGGCTGGGTGAAGTCACGGGTGTAACCACCCGAGACGTCGTCGAGCAGCTGGTTGCGCAGCCGGATGTTGGCGAAGGTGCCGCGGATCATCACCTCGTGGTTACCACGACGCGAGCCCAGCGAGTTGTAGTCCTTGCGCGCGACGCCATTGGCGTCCAGGTACTGCGCGGCCGGGGTGCCCGGCTTGATCGGACCGGCGGGGGAGATGTGGTCGGTGGTGACCGAATCGCCCAGCAGCGCCAGCACGCGCGCGCCCTTGATGTCCTCGACCGGGGCCGGGTCCATCGACATGCCGTCGAAGTACGGGGCCTTGCGGACGTAGGTGGAGGACTCGTCCCAGGCGAAGGTGTCGCCCTCGGGGGTGTCCAGACCCTGCCAGCGCTGGTCGCCGTCGAAGACGGTGGCGTAGGACTTGGTGAACATGTCCCGGCTGATCGCCGACTTGATGGTGTCGTCGATCTCCTGCGGCGACGGCCAGATGTCCTTCAGGAAGACGTCGTTGCCGTTCTGGTCCTGGCCCAGGGCGTCGGTCTCGAAGTCGAAGTCCATGGTGCCCGCGAGCGCGTAGGCGATGACCAGCGGCGGGGACGCCAGGTAGTTCATCTTCACGTCGGGGGAGATGCGACCCTCGAAGTTGCGGTTACCCGAGAGCACCGCGGTGACCGAGAGGTCGTTGTCGTTGATCGCCTTGGAGATCTCCTCCGGCAGCGGACCGGTGTTGCCGATGCAGGTGGTGCAACCGAAGCCACCCACGTAGAAGCCCAGCTTCTCCAGGTACGGCCACAGACCGGCCTTCTCGTAGTAGTCGGCGACGACCTGCGAGCCCGGGGCCATGTTGGTCTTCACCCACGGCTTGGAGGCCAGGCCCTTCTCGACCGCGTTGCGCGCCAGCAGGGCCGCGCCCAGCATGACCGACGGGTTCGAGGTGTTGGTGCAGGAGGTGATGCCCGCGACCACGACGGCGCCGTGATCCAGCACGAAGTCACCGCGCTCCGGGTCGGAGACCTTGACCGGCTTGGACGGACGGCCCGCGTTGCCGTTGGCGGCGGTCGGGACGGCGGTCTCGTCGGTGGCGGTGCCGGGGGCGACCGGATCACTGGCCGGGAACGACTCCTCGATGGCCTCGTCCAGCGCGGTGTGCGGAACCGGGTCGTTGGTGTAGGTGCGGATGTCCTTGCGGAACGCGTCCTTGCTGTCCGACAGCAGGATCCGGTCCTGCGGGCGCTTCGGGCCGGCGATGGACGGCACCACGGTGCCCAGGTCCAGCTCCAGGTACTCCGAGTACGCGGGCTCGTTGGCCGCGTCGTGCCACAGGCCCTGCTCCTTGGCGTACGCCTCGACCAGCGCGAGCTGCTCGTCGGTGCGGCCGGTCAGGCGCAGGTAGTTGATGGTCTCGCCGTCGATCGGGAAGATCGCGGCGGTGGAGCCGAACTCGGGGCTCATGTTGCCCAGGGTGGCGCGGTTGGCCAGCGGCACCTCGGCCACACCGGCGCCGTAGAACTCGACGAACTTGCCGACCACACCGTGCTTGCGCAGCATGTCGGTGACGGTGAGCACCACGTCGGTGGCGGTGACGCCCGGCTTGATCTCACCGGTCAGCTTGAAGCCGACGACGCGCGGGATCAGCATGGAGACCGGCTGGCCCAGCATGGCGGCCTCGGCCTCGATGCCGCCGACGCCCCAGCCCAGCACGCCCAGGCCGTTGACCATGGTGGTGTGCGAGTCGGTGCCGACACAGGTGTCCGGGTAGGCCTGGCCGTTGCGGACCATGACGGTGGGGGCCAGGTACTCGATGTTGACCTGGTGCACGATGCCGACGCCCGGCGGGACGACCTTGAAGTCGTCGAAGGCGCCCTGGCCCCAGCGCAGGAACTGGTAACGCTCGCCGTTGCGCTGGTACTCGAGGTCGACGTTGCGCTCGAGGGCGTCGGCGGTGCCGAACACGTCGAGGATGACCGAGTGGTCGATGACCATGTCGGCGGGGGAGAGCGGGTTGACCTTGTTCGGGTCGCCGCCGAGGGTGGCGACGGCCTCACGCATGGTGGCCAGGTCGACGATGCAGGGCACGCCGGTGAAGTCCTGCATGATCACGCGGGCGGGGGTGAACTGGATCTCGGTGTCCGGCTCGGCGGAGGGATCCCAGTTGGCGATCGCGCGGATATGGTCGGCGGTGATGTTCGCGCCGTCCTCGGTGCGAAGCAGGTTCTCCGCGAGGACCTTCAGGGCGTAGGGCAGCTTCTCGGTGCCGGGCACGGCCGAGAGACGGAAGATCTCATACGAGTTGCTTCCGACCTCGAGGGTGCCCTTGGCGCCGAAGGTATCGATACTCGTCACGTTCAGCTCCACTCGTCTGTGAATGGGAGGGCCAGCGGCGGGGCTGTGCCGATGGCCTCGTCGAGGCGCGGGCCTCGTCCGTTTTCCGACATTAACAGTACGCTTGTCCTGTGAGCACATCGGGGGCGGGAAGAGCGTGGCGCGGTGAGGCGATCTGACAAGCCGTCCCGTACCCTGCGTTCGTGACCGTCTCGCACCCCTCGGTTTTCACGCCCGTGAAGGCGGAACTACCGCCGAACACCGACTTGAATAAGATCATCGCCGATCTGGCCGATGATCATGTCGCCGCCCCCGAGGGACGCGACCAGGAGGCCCTCGCGGCCGTCGCCGCCGACGCGCGCGACCAGGGCATCAAGCTCGATATCGTTGTGGTGCCGGGCAATCCGGGGATCGAGGCGAATCTGCGCGATCTGGCCAACGAGGTCGGCAAGCTCGAACACGGCACCGTGGTGGTCTTCAGCGACGACTGGGTCGGCACCTACAGCGACCAGTTCACCCGCGGGCGGCTCGAGCGCGCCGAGGACGGGGCCAAGTACCGCGGATCCGAGCACACCGCCGATGCCGCACGGGTTTTCGTGGCTCGGCTGCAGCAGCCGGAGGCGGTGTCCTGGACGGTGATCACGCTGGTGCTGCTGGGCTTGCTGATCGCGGGGATCGGCGGTCTGTACGTGGTGAAGTCGCGGCGGCCCGCGCCTGGGGCACAGCCGCCGACTCCGGTGGCGTAGGGGTTCTCCGGTGCCGGCGACGCGGTCGCCGGGTGGGGTTCGGGTTCGTCCCGGGCCCCTTTTTTCTTGCCCGAAATCGGGTGCGCGGTAAAGCAAACCGCCCGGTTCGTATGCGACACGCCGGATCGGTGATGCGTGTCGCGTCATGTGACGCGTGGTGATCGTGTGGTCTACCTGCAAATATGTGGCTACTGACGAATTACATCCGTGTGATTGTGGCGTGGCTGATCAGAGCGGTCTGCGACATGTCGTACGGTTTCGCGATGGCACGACTGGGACAGATGTGCCGAATGGGACTCCAGGGAGGTGCGATGCGACGACCGGCGAAGCGGCGCGGACGTCCAGCGCGAGTCGCTACGGAGTTGCTCGTAGCGGCCGTCGTGCTGGCCTGTGGCATGGCCTCCGGGCACGCCGTCCCACCCCCACCCCCGAATCCCAGCGACGGCGACCTCAACGCGGCCGGAGCCCAGGTCGACGCCGGTGTCGGCGAGGTCGGCGCGCTCATCAACCAGGTCGCCACCGCCGAACAGCAGCTGCAGCAGCTCGACGACGCCATCGCCGTGCGCCGCGAGGCGGTGAACAAGGCCCTGGTGGATCTGCAGATCGCCCGCGACGCCGCCGACGCCGCTGCCCAGACCGTCGTCCAGTGCCAGCAGGAGCTGACCGACGCGGGCGCGAAAGTCGATAGCGCCCACGGCAATTTCGACAAGTACGTCGCGCAGGTCTACATGCGGCCCGGCTCCACCTCGCTGATCAGCTACATGGCCGCGCCGAGCCCGGAGATCGCGCTCAACCGCGCCCAGATCCTGACCATCGCGTCCAAGAATCAGCAGCAGGTCGTCGACGGCCTGCGGCACGCCCAGGTCGATCAGGCCAACAAGACCTCCGCCGCCAAACAGGCCCAGCAGGCCGCCGACGCCGCCGCGGCCGCCGCCGACGCCAGGAAGGCCGACGCGCAGAACGCCGTCACCACCGCCCAGGCCGAGTTCAACCAGCAGAACAACGTCCGCAACGGTCTTGTCTCCCAGCGTGACTCGGCCCAGCAGCGGCTCGACTCCGCCCGCGCGAATGTGGCGGGCCTGCAGAGCCAGCGCGACGCCTTCGTCGCCTGGGACCAGCAGCGCAAGGCCGAGGAGGCAGCCGCCCAGGCCGCCGCCCGCGCCGCGTAGCGAACGGCTCGGTGCGCGGGCGGCGTCAGAGTGCTTCCAGGATCATGGCATTGGCCTGGCCGCCGGATTCGCACATGGTCTGCAGCCCGTAGCGGCCGCCGCGTTCGTGCAGCGCGTGGACCAGGGTGGCGGTGAGCCGCACGCCGCTGGCCCCGAGCGGATGCCCGAGCGAGATCGCGCCGCCGTGGACATTGACCCGGTCGAGGTCGGCTCCGGTTTCGCGGGCCCAGGCCAGCACGACGCTGGCGTAGGCCTCGTTGATCTCGATGAGATCGATGTCGTCGAGGGTCAATCCCGTTTGTTTGAGCACCTTTTCGGTGGCGGGGACCACGGCCGTCAGCATGAGGAACGGGTCGTCGCCGACGGCGATGTGGCTGCGGATACGGGCCAGCGGGGTGAGCCCGAGCCGCTTGGCGTGTTCGCTGGTGGTGACCAGCACCGCGGCGCTGCCGTCGCCGAGCTGGCTGGCATTGCCCGCGGTGATGCGCCAGGCGATCTCGGGGAACCGCTGGGCGATGGCCTCGTTGTAGAACGACGGCGACAGCGCGCCGAGTCCGGCCGCGGAGGCGTCGAATCGGATGGTTTCGTCGCGGGCCAGGCCGTTGATGGGCG
This sequence comes from Nocardia sp. NPDC004582, assembly GCF_053602115.1. Taxonomy (NCBI): domain Bacteria; kingdom Bacillati; phylum Actinomycetota; class Actinomycetes; order Mycobacteriales; family Nocardiaceae; genus Nocardia; species Nocardia sp. NPDC004582. The sequence continues at coordinate 12,790 of NZ_JBSGCY010000018.1, forward strand.
GGGTCAGTTCGGCGTCGAAGCCGCCCCGCCGGGTCGCCTCGGCGGCGCGGCGGTGGCTCTCGAGCGCGTAGTCGTCGAGCTGGCCGCGGTCGAATCCCCAACGGGCGGTGATGAGTTCGGCGCTGATGCCCTGCCACGGCACGCCCTGCGGATAGCGTTCCAGGAACGCCGAGCCGGTCAGGTTGTCGACATCGAGCAGGCTGGTGCCCATCGGGATCCGGCTCACCGACTCCACGCCGGTGGCCACCACCAGGTCGCAGTCCCCGGCGATGACCGCGTGCGCGGCGAAGCGCAGCGCCTGCTGGCTGGCGCTGCACTGCCGGTCGATGGTGCTGGCGGGCACCGATTCCGGGAACCCGGCCGCCAGGGAGGCGCGGCGGGTGACATTGGTGGCCTGTTCGCCGACCTGGCTGACCACGCCGCCGATCACCTCGTCGATCAGCGCCGGGTCGATCCCGGCCTGCTCGACCACGGCGCGCAGGCTGTGCGCCATCAGATCCACCGGGTGCACGCCGTCGAGCGCGCCGCCTTGTTTTCCACGTCCGATCGGCGTGCGCACCGCCGCGACGATCACCGCGTCACGCATCACGGGATCCCCAGCACCCGGCGCATGGTCGCCAGTTTGGCCGAGGTCTCGGCGAATTCGACGTCGATCCGGCTGCGCGACACCACGCCGCCGCCGGTGCGCAGCGTGAGATCGCTGCGGTGGGAATCCAATTCGAGTCCGCGCAGCGCCATGTGGAACTCGCAGTCGCCGGAGCTGTCGATCCAGCCGACCAGCCCGCCGTAGTAGGCGCGGGCCGGTTCGTAGTCGGCGATCATGCGCCGCGACCCGGCCTGCGGCACCCCGCACACCGCGGGGGAGGGGTGCAGCGCGGCGACCAGCTCGGTCACCGGGACCTCGGGGTCGAGCAGGCGCGCGGTGATGGGAGTTCCCAAGTGCCACAGGCCCGGAGCGGTCACCAGTTCGGGATCGTCGGGATAGTCGAGGTCGGGGCAGAACGTGGACAGGCCCTTCACCATGAAGTCGACCAGGTGCCGGTGTTCGGTCAGGTATTTGTCGTCGAACAGCAGGGCGCGGGCGCGTTCGCGGTCGGCGGACTCGGGCAGCCGGGTGTCGCGCAGCACCGTTCCGGCCAGCGGCGTCATGGTGACGGTGGCACCGGACTTGGCGAGGAACAGCTCGGGGCTCGCGCCCATCGTGTACACGCCGGGGTGGTCGAGGTGTTCGACGAAGTAGCTGCGCGCGTTGGGGTACAGCTCGGTGATCCGGTCGAACAGGGCGAGCGGATCGACCACGCCGTCATAGAAGTAGCGTTCGCAGCGCGAGATGACGATCTTGTCCAGCTCGGGCTCGGCGGCCCGCAGCAGGGTCAGCGCATCGTCGATGTGGCGCAGGTAGTTCGCGATGGCGGCGTCGTTGAACTCGACGTCGGCGCGGAACTCCGGGCGCGGGCCGGGACGCCGCGGGCTCCGGTCCTTCTCGGCGGTCCGCCAGCCCAGGTACAGCGAGGACTCGGCGAGCTCGGTGTCGAAGGGGATCGCGCCGGCCACCACATTGCCGTACGCGCCCGCCCGCACCGCGGCCTCGGCCTCGGCGAGATTGTGATAGCAGATCAACGGCCCTTCCAGGCCGACCGGGCCGTTCGCGCCGGCCAGGCGGAATCGCACGGGGTCATGCATGGGTGTGCTCCGATTCGGTGGTGGTCAGTCGGTCGCGCACGGCGCGGCGGTCGATCTTCTGGTTCGGCAGCAACGGCAGCTCGGCGCCGAGGACGAAGCGCTTGGGCACCGCGGCCCGGCCCAGCCGCTGCCGCACCCGCTCGCGCAGCGGCTCCAGGTCGTGGTCCGGAATCGATGGTCGCGCAACCAGATACGCGCCCACCAGCTCGCCCCACTCGCGGTCGGGCACGCCCATGACCACGGCGGACTCGATCCACGGCACGCCGGCCAGGGCCTGTTCGATCGCGACCGCGGACACCTTCACGCCGCCGGTGTTGATCAGGTCGTCGACGCGGCCGGTGGGAACCAGCAGCTCGCCCGACCAGTGCCCGCGGTCCGAGGTGCGGTACCAGCGGGTGTCGCCCTCACGGTAGAAGGGCTGCTCGCCGGTGGCATCGAGATAGCCGTCGGCGACGACGCTGCCGCCGAGATGGATTATGCCGTCGATGATCTCGACCCGGACACCGCGCAACGGCGTGCCGTCGTAGACACAGCCGCCGCATGTCTCGGTCATGCCGTAGGTGACCACGGCGTCGGTCAGCTCGCGCAGGGCGCGGCCGGTCTCGTCGTCGAGGCGGGCGCCGCCGATCAGGATCTTGTCGAAAACCGCCAGGGCGGTACGGGATTCGGCGTCGGCGAGCAGCCGGGTGACCTGGGTGGGCACCAGCGAGGTGTAGCGGCGACCCGCGGGCAAGCCGCGGGCCGCGGCCGCGAACCCGGCCGGATCGAAGTGGCCGCCGGGCAGCGTCGTGACCCGGGTGCCGCCGAGCGTGGCCCGCGAGATCACCTGGAAGCCCGCGACGAATCCCGCCGGCAGGCACAGCAGCCAGTCGCCCGCGCCGCCGAGCCGCTCCGAACTCGCCTGCGCCGAGGCGGCCAAGGCGGTGCGGGACAACAGGGTTCGCTTCGGGACGCCGCTGGACCCGGAGGTGGACAGCACCACCGCGGTGGTGGCGGGCACGGTCGCCGGCAGGCCGCGGGCCTGAACGGGATCGGTGATCGGGGCGATGGCCTCCTCGCCGCGGTACGCGACCTCGATGGCGCGCTGGAGCGTGTCGACCGCGGCGTCGGGATCCTCGGGGACGAGCAGGGGGGTCAGCGGGATGGCGTGGGACGGGTGTGACATCAGGAGTGCAGCTCCAGCTCGAGATTCAGCGCCGAGACGGCGGTCGCGTCGAAGGCCGCCTCCACCGCCTGGCGGGTACCGGCGTGCACATCGCGCAGAGCGGTTCGGGTGACCGGGACTTCGAGCACGGCGGGGCGCCCGGCGCCGCGGGCGCGCGGCAGGGCCGCGGGCAGGTCGTCGATCTCGACGGTGGCGTGGGCGACGTCGTAGGCCCGGCACAGGTGGGCGATGTCGACGTTCTGCGGTGTCCCGTAGATCCGTTCGAAGGTGTCGCCGTAGGGCTCGCGCTTGTAGCGGGCGTCGCCCTGCTCGAGCAGCTCGAAGATGCCGCCGCCCGCGTCGTTGGACACCACGATGGTCAGGTTCGCGGGCATGCGCTCCAGCCGCCCGGTCTGCAGTCCGGACGCGTCGTAGGCGAAGGTCAGATCGCCCAGCAGCGCGACGACGTGCCGGTCGGGGCAGGCCAGCGCCGCTCCGATCGCGGCGCTGACGTTGCCGTCGATGCCCGCGACACCGCGATTGGACAGTACGTCCACGCCGGGCGGGATCTGCCCGGTCAGCGAGACGTCGCGGATCGGGTTGGACGCGCCGAGCCACAGCAGGTCGCCGGGGCGCAGCGCGCCGAGCACCGTGTGCGCCACGCCGACGCCGGTGCGGCGGTTGGCGGGCTCGGCCATCGTCCGAGCCCAGGCGTCGCGCACGGTCTCGTCGGCGTGGTCGAGTTCCTCGATCCAGTCCGGCGCCGCGTCGCCGAGGAAGCGCGGATTCCGCGACAGCAGTTCGATATCCGGTGCGGCGTAGAGCCAGTCGCCGCCCCCGGCGACGAGCACGGTGCGCACGCCCGGCCGGGCCAGCAGGCGGCCGACATTGCGATGCAGGGTCGGACGGCCGTAGACCACGACCTGTTCGGGCCGCACCTGGTCGAGGACCCAGGGGTGCAGGCGTTTCCGGTCGCCGACCGCCACGGTCGGCTCGGCCATCACCGGCAGCGGCGGCAGGACGGCCGGGTCCGCGCCGTCACCGGCGATGACCAGGGTCGACCGGCGCAGGTCGAGCTCGACCGAATCCGGGTGGGCCGGCCCTGCGAACACGGGCATGGCGATCCACGGTGCGCCGCCGGGACGCCCAGCTGGAGAGGAGGTTTCGGGCTGCGGCGGCAGACCCGACGACAGCGGCACGTCGATCTGCACCGGGCCGGGACGGCCGACCAGCTTGCCGCTTCCGATGCCGAGGGTGCGGCACACCTGCGACCGCAGCACGCCATTGGCGTTCGCGTCGACCGCGCCGCCCGACCAGGTCTGCTGCACGTGACGCACCTGCGAGGCGAGTAGCGCGGTCTGGTCCACGGTCTGCGACGCGCCGGTGCCCAGCACGTCGGGCGGGCGATTCGCGGTCACCAGCACCAGCGGCAGATCCGAGTAGTTGGCCTCGGTGACCGCGGGCAGCAGGTTCGACACCGCGGTGCCGGAGGTGGTGACCACGACCGCCGGACGGCCGGTCGCCTTCGTGATGCCCTGTGCCACAAAGGCTGCCGAGCGTTCGTCCAGCCGGACCTGGAGTTCGATCTCCCCGGCCCGGGCGCGGCGCGCCAATTCGAAGCCGATCGGACCGTTCCGGGAGCCGGGACAATATACGAACCATTGCACGCCATTGCGAATGAGTTCATCGATGACGATGGCCGAGATCACCGATGGCATGGCGTATTTCCAAACTGAAATGATGTCGTTCCGCGCGAATGCGAAACCCATTGAAAAATATTCACAAAGACAACCCCGACAGCGCGACCCCGACAATTATCCGCTGTTGGTCATCCGACCCGCAACGCCATGGCAACACGCTATCGGCACGTGGCTGATGCTGTCAATGTGAGCCGCGGCTCTCAACAGTCTTGCAGCTCAGAGCGATTCGGGTGCGGTGTGGGGGTGTGATCCGGGTCGGTGGACAGACTGGTCTGTCAATGGCCTGCCGCGCTGCCGTAAGTCAGATTCGTCTGTATCGGCAGCGCGTATTCACTTGGTTACCAAGCCACCGGAAGCGCCTTCGGGCCACGCAGCAGCATGCCCGTCTTCCATTCGACTGCGGCGGCCGGAATCGTCAGGCGCAATTTCGGATATCGGCGCAACATCGCGGTCAGCGTGACGTCCAATTCGAGGCGGGCCAGCTGCGCGCCGACGCAGTGGTGGAATCCGTGGCCGAAAGTCAAGTGCGAGTTGTGATGCCGGGTCAAGTCCAGCGTGTCGGCATCGGGGAAGACCGTCTCGTCGCGATTGGCGGCCTGCAGGTCGACGAAGACCGACTCCCCGGCGCGGATGAGGGTGCCCGAGAGCTCGACGTCCTCGGTGGCGATGCGCGGGAACGCGCCGCCGTTGCCGACCTGGATGTAGCGCAGCAACTCCTCGATGGCGGTCGGGACCAGCTCGGGATCGGCCTGCAGCCGATCCCATTCGCCCGGTTCGGTGAGCAGCACGTAGGTGAAGTTGGCGATCTGGTTGGCCGTGGTCTCGTGCCCGGCGACCAGCAGGGTGATGCCGAGGGTGATCAGCTCCTCCTCGCTGAGCCGGTCCTCGTTGTCGCGGGCCGCCACCAGCGCTCCGAGCAGGTCGTCGGCCGGTCGCGCGCGGCGCACCGCGATCTGCTCGGTCAGATACCCCGCGACGGCGGCGTACGCCATCGCCCGTTCCATATCGCTGACGGCGGTGGTGGACATGATCGCGTCGGAGAAATCGCGGAAGCGATGCTGGTCTCGCGGTGGGACGCCGAGCATTTCGCAGATGACGGTGACCGGTAGCGGCAAGGCCAGCGCCGCCACCAGATCGGCGGGGGAGCCGGCGTCCTCCATGGCGGTGAGCAGGTCGTCGACGATGCGCTCGGCGCGCGGGCGCAGCTGCTGCACCCGGCGGGAGGTGAACGCGGTCATGGTGAGTTTGCGGAGCCGGGTCAGCTCCGGCGGGTCCATGCTGGTCGGAATGTTCGGCAGCGCAGGGGTTTCCCGCACGCGCGGCACGTCCAGCCGGCCCACGGTGGCGGCGCGGCTGAAACGGGGGTCGCTGAGCACCGAGCGCACGTCCGCGTACCGGGTGACGAGCCAGGCCTCGCCGCCGTACGGCAGCACGATGCGCGAAATCGGTTCCTCGCGTTGGAGTTTCGCCACCAGCGGCGGCGGATCGAGCCGAACCGGCTCCCCGAACGGGTAGGGACGGGCTTCGATGTGTGCGGTCACGCGGTACTCCCTGTTTTTGGACGTGACCTTAGTTGCCCGCGCCCGCTCGCGCCTCGCCGAACGACGCCTCGCTGCCCGCCCGGATCCGGCCACGACCATAGACTCGGCCCCGGCGCGAGCCACGGCCGCGCGGTCGTCCCCTGCGAAGGAGTGTCGCTCGTGAACATCGATCTGACCGGTAGAACCGCCCTCGTGACCGGTTCCACCCAGGGCATCGGGCTGGCCATCGCCGCCGGGCTGGCCGGCAGCGGCGCGCGCGTCGCGGTCAACGGCCGCACCGCCGACCGGGTCGAGGCCGCCGTCGCCGGACTGCGGGCCGAAGGGGCCGACGCCCACGGCGTCACCGCCGACGTCGCCACCGCCGAGGGCGTGGATCGGCTGCTGAACGAACTGCCCGCCGTCGACATCCTGGTGAACAATCTCGGCATCTTCGGGGCGGTGCCCGCGCGCGAGATCACCGATGCCCAGTGGCGCACCTACTTCGAGGTCAATGTGCTGTCCGCGGCGCGGCTGATCCGCACCTACCTGCCGGGCATGATCGACCGGGGCTGGGGCCGCGCGCTGCAGATCGCCAGCGACTCGGCCATCGTGATCCCCGAGGAGATGATCCACTACGGCGTATCCAAGACCGCCCTGCTGGCGCTGTCGCGCGGATTCGCGAAAGACGCTGCCGGAACCGGGGTCACGGTCAACTCGGTCATCGCCGGGCCGACCCACACCGCCGGGGTGGAGGACTTCGTCTACCAGCTGGTGGACCCCGCGCTGCCGTGGGATCAGGCGCAGCGCGAGTTCATGCGCGCCCACCGCCCGCAATCACTGATCCAGCGCCTCATCGAGCCCGAGGAGATCGCGAACATGGTGGTCTATCTCAGTTCCCCGTTCGCCTCGGCCACCACCGGCGGCGCCCTGCGGGTCGACGGCGGTTATGTCGACTCGATCCTCCCCTGAGGCGTCTCCCGTCCACCCGATCGGTCAGCCGCAGCGGACCGGCAGTTCGCTGAGGCCGTGGATCACCAGGCTCGGCCGCCAGCGCAACCGCTCCCGATCGGTGACGGTGAGCTCGGGGAACCGGGTGAGCAGGCGGGCCAGGGCGATGTCGGCCTCCAGGCGGGCCAAGGGCGCGCCCAGGCAGAAGTGGGCCCCGTAGCCGAAGGCGATGTGGTGGTTGTCGATTCGGTCGGCGTGGAAGGTGTGTGGCTCGTCGAAGCGGGCGTGGTCGCGATTGCCCGTGCCGAGCGCCACCATGATCAGGTCGCCCGGATCGATCCGCACCTCGCCGAGGGTCAGGGGCGCGGTGGTGTAGCGGAAGGTGGCGATATTGACCGGGCGGTGGAACCGGAGCACCTCTTCCCGGAAGGCCTTGGCGGCCACCGGATCCGAGGCGATCCGATCGCGCGCGCCGCGATCGCCGGGCAGTTCGAGCACGCAGCTGCCGATGAGGTTCACCGTCGTCTCGTGTCCGGCGATGAGCAGCAGCAGGGCACCAGCCGGTTGTCATCGGAGTGTGACACAGGATAGGCGCCGGTCGGCGGTCCCGTCGGTGGTTGTGGCGCGTTGCGGCCGGAATCGGACGCGGATGAGGCACGATGACGAGAATCGGTGATTGCTGACAGGTTGCCAGTCCGTTCGTAGGAAGGCGGGATCGGTGTGATCAGTGCGGCCTCGGAGGCGGTTTCGGGGAACCCGGCTCCTTTCACCTGGGTGACCGCGGTGTCCATGCTCGTGTTCTGCGCGATCCTCTGGGTGATCGTCGATTACATGCGGCTGCACCCGCGTCCGGCGACCTGGGTGTGGGGGCTGTCGCTGCTGACATTCCCGCTGTGGATCTGGGGCCCCGGACGCGATATCGGGCTGGTGAACTGGTTCTCGTGGGCCAAGATCCTCTCGGTGCTGATTCCGCTGACCATCGTGGGTTTGATGCGCGTCGCGGTGGCCGAGCAGCGGGTGGGGCGGTTCTGGGACATCCTGCGCGATCCGCGGTTCCTGTGGTTCCCGTACGCGATCCTGTTCCTCAATATCGCCGAGGCCACACTGCGGGACGCCGAGATCGGGAACTACTGGAACGCGGCGGTGGGACTGGGCCTGTGCCTGACGATCCCGTACTCGCCGCGGTTCTGGGAGATCCTGCCGGGCCGCAACGCCGAACTCGTCGCCTACACCACCATGGCGTGGAACTTCCTCTACACCACCTGGAATCTGTGCTTCACCTTCGGCGGATACCCGCCCGAGGAGGAACATTTCGCGGCCAGCGTCTGCATTCTCGCGGTCGCCGAGATCTATCCGCTGGTGAAGCGGCGGCCCGAGCTCTACATCATGGCGCGCATCTACACGCTGCCGGTGCTGATGCTGGTGATCGCCATCTACAACCTCTTCCCGAAGGTGATGCCGTCGGATGGCTGGTTCGACAACGATGTCTGGATCGTCTGGGGCATAGTCAATTTCGTGCTCACCGTGCCGTACCTGTTCTGGTACACCTGGCAGCTCGAATCCGACCGGTCGTTCATCTCCTTCCGGCGCGGCAAGGCCCGCGAGGAGTTCGTCCGATTGCACGGCGACACCATCGATCAGCTGATGGACATCAACCTCTCGCTCGACGCCGCCGTCGACACGCACGGCCGGACCCGCACGCGCGGACCGCAATCCGCACGGCCCGCCCCGGCGTCCGAGGCCGGTGACCGCGCATGACCGCCGCCGACCCGGCCGCCCGCATGCCCGCCGCCTTCCTCGGCCACGGCAGCCCGATGAACGCGCTGGAGAGCAATCGCTACACCCAGGCGTGGGAGGCGTTCGGCCGCGGCGTGCCCCGCCCGCGCGCCATCCTCCTCGTGTCCGCGCACTGGTACATCAACGCGACCGCGGTGACGGCGATGCCGTATCCGCGCACCATCCACGACTTCTACGGTTTCCCGCCCGAACTGTTCGCCGTCCAGTACCCCGCGCCAGGACTGCCCGCGCTGTTCGAGGAGGTCAGCGAGGCGGTCAAACCGAACTGGGTGGGCGCCGACACCGACAGCTGGGGTATCGACCACGGCTCCTGGTCGGTGCTGCGGCACGCCTTCCCCGACGCCGACATCCCGGTCGTGCAGCTGAGCATCAATGCCGACAAGCCCCTCGAATACCACCTCGAACTCGGCATCCGGCTGAACGCCTTGCGCGAGAGCGGAATTCTCATCGTCGGCAGCGGCAATGTGGTGCACAATCTGCGCGGCATGGACCCCCGCCGCCCCGACACCGGTTTCGACTGGGCGCGCCGCTTCGACGAAGCCGCGCAGAACCTCATGCTGAATCGGCCCGCGGACATCCTGGCGCTGACCGACCAGCGCGACTACTCCCTCGCGGTGCCGACCCCCGACCACTTCATCCCGCTGCTGTACCTGGCCGGATTGGCCGCCGCGGCGTCCGAGGACACCGAGACCCTGGTCGACGGCTACAGCTACGGCTCGCTGTCGATGACGGCCTATTCACTCGGAATCTCCTGCCCCGGAGCCGATTCCGGTACGGGCGCGGCCGCCGCGCTGCCCGACGGCGTCCCGCCCGACGGCACCAACAGCTGACCGGCCTCAGGCCAGCCGGGCGCGCGTGCGCAACCGCGGTTCCAGCGGCTCGGCCCCCATCGACCCGTCGGCGAACATCTCCGCGGCGGTGCGGCGGGCGGCGGTGAACACCAGCGGCGTGACCCGCCGCAGTTCCAGCTCACCCCGGGTCGCCACCGAGATCGCGGCGACCGGGCCGTCCGGACCCAGCACCGGCACGGCGACGGCACTGATCCCCATCTCGCAGGTGGTCCCCAGCGAGATCGCCAGCCCATTGCGCTGCCGCACCCGATACAGGTCGGCCTGCACGGCCCGCCGGCGCGCGATCGGCCGAACGGTGGAGCTGCGCAAGGGAAGTCGCAATACCCGGTCCGCCTCCTCGGGGTCCATCGAGGCCAGCAGCGCCAGCCCGCACACCGTCTGCGTGGCATCGTGCCGCGCGCCCACCCGCGACGGAATGGACGCCGCGAACGGCCCGCCCACCTTGTCCAGATAGTGGACGGTATTGCCCTCGAGCACCGCCAGATGCGCGACGGCCCCCGTCGCCACGTGCAGCTCCGACAATGCCGCCGACGCCGCGGCCCGAATGTCCTCGAAATCGGTGATCCGTGCCAGCCGCCTGGTGCGCGCCCCCAGCCGATACCCCTGCTCGTCGTGCACGAGCCACTGCAGCTCGGTCAATTGGGACGCCAGGCGGAAGGCGGTGGACCGCGGCAACCCGGTCCGATCGGTGATGTCCTCGAGCCGCAGGCACTCCCGCCCGCTGTCGAACGCGTCCAGAATGGCCGACATTCGCTCGATGACCCCGGAGCGCGATTCCCGAAGGGCGGTGTCGCCGCCGACGGGCGGCTGGTCCGTCACCGTCATGCACAGTCCTCTCACCAAGCTCTTGCTCAACCGCAGCGTACGGTGCGGCGGGCCCGGGTGGAATACCGGAGCTCGCATCGGTGGCGTGTCGAGCGCGGCCGTCCGGCCCGATATCAATACACTCCGATCGAATCGGAGGGCACATTCCGATCGAATCGGCGGGCCCGAATCCGGCGCCGAAATCACTGCCGCGCAGCCCGCTACGCGCGGCCGCATCGCATTCGGAAGGATTGAATTCGCTGATGGCGAAATGGTGGTCGCGTGCGGTCGCGATTTCCGTGACGGCGCTGTCGATTCCCGCGGCGGCTCCGGCGGTCGCGGACGAGTATCTGCCGATCGGGATCCTGCCGCCGGTGATCAGTTGCGCCGCGCTCGCGCTACCGGGCCGCGCCGGCGCGTGGCCGGTGCCGCTGCACTACCCGAATGTCGGCATCGGCCTGTTCACCATGTTCCCGGCGCCCCCCGACGTGGTCGCGCGCCTACCCGAGCGGGTCGACCTGCGCACCTCCCGGATGGGATTCAACGAGGTCTGGCAATACGCGGTGCTGGACGGGAACCTGTACATCAAGGCGGTCGCGGGGGAGTCCGGGTGGCGGGTCCCGCCGGTGCCCAACTGCCTGCGCGGACAGATCTCCGGTATCTCCGTGGATGGCGGGCGGCTGTCGGCGACCGGGCCGGACGGCCGGTTGTACACCCTCGAATCGGCCGATCAGACCCCGGAGATCTGGTGGTGGACAGGCCGGTTCGGTGCGCCCATCTGGCTGAACCCGGCGGGTTCGCGGGTGCGGGCGCAGTCGCGCGCGTGGAGTCTGTCGTGGCTGGATCCGCGGTATCTGGAGGTGCTGCCGTTCCGGATGGACGGCTTCTGGACCGATACCGCGGGCAAGGACGTGCCGGTCGGGGGCGCGGGCGTGACCACGGTGTTCGTGCTGTCACCGGAGGGGAATCGCATCCACATCCTCGACCCGTGGCTGCCGTCCGGCGATCCGCTGCGACCGCGGGAGGAGGTGTTCGCCGACGACTACAGCTTCGAGATGCCCGGCCCGTTGAACGGCCGCTTCCAAGCCGTCAACCTGAGTGCGGCCGGGTCGACCACGTTCGTGATCAATGAATTCGGCGACATGTTCACGCGGTTGTGGGATTTCGACATGTCGGGCGCGGACACGATCTTCTTCTCCTATTCCTACGAGGATCAGTCCGCCTACGAATCCGCGCCCAACAATTTCAATCACGAGTTCTCGCGGTTTCCGGATTTCCGGCCGGTGGTCGGCGACTACGCCAATATCCAGCTGCCCGCGCCGGATTGGGTCCGGCAGCCGAAAGTGCCCGGCGAGATCACCTCGGCCATCAGCATCCATCAGACCGGCGGCCGATCCGCCGATCGCGAATTGCGGGTGGAGGGCCGCGACGAGGACCGGACCGGATTCTGGCACAAGCCGATCGATCCCGGAGCGGACTGGTCGTTCACACCGACCGACCGCCCGCTGCTCGGCGATCCGCTCGAGAACCCCGCCGGTGACACCTCGGCCCGGACCCTGGCGCCGCCGACCGGCGTGCATTTCGGCTACCGGGACCCGCAGGGTTGGACCATCGGTACTCGCGACTTCGACTACGCGGCGGATCGGGTCGGATTCCGGCTGTGCGCGGCCGACGGCGCGTGCGCCGATATCGATGCCCTGCTCGCGAACACCGTGCGCCTGGGGTGGCAGCCCGACGGCCTCTCCCAGACGCCGCGCGACTACCACGGCATCCTCACCATCTCGCAGGACGAGTGGGATGCCCTGCCGGGCCGCTCGAGTCGCTTGCGCGAGCTGGTGGAACATCTCATCGGGTCCGGGCGGCTGCGCAATATCGTCGCCTCCGCCGACACCTCCGCGTTCACCCTGCACACCGATCACTCCGTCGATCTGGCGCTGCCGCGCATGGAGTGACGCGGTGCCCGGCTCACTCCGCCGGGTGCTCCCGGTGCGAATGCGCCGGCCGCGCGGGCGTTTCCGGAGCCTCCACGTCGTAGCGGCGGACATAGGCGGACAGGAAGGCCTGCGCGGTGGCCGTCACCGGGATCGCCAGCAGCGCGCCGGTCGCGCCGAACAGGGCCGCGCCCGCCAGGACCGCGCCGAATGCGACCGCGGGGTGCATGTCGAGGGTGGTGGCGGTGATGCGGGGCTGCAGCACGTAGTTCTCGAATTGCTGGTAGACGACGATGAATCCGAGGATCCACAGCGCCGTGCGCGGTTCGTGCGCGAGGGCCACCAGGACCGGGAGCGCGCCCGCGAGGTAGGTGCCGACGGTGGGGATGAACTGCGACACGACTCCCACCCACAGCGCCAGGGCGAAGGCGGACGGGATGCCGAGCACGCGCATGGCGGCGTAGTGGGCCAGGGCCGAGCAGGCCGCGAGCAGGGCTCGGGAGTACAGGTAGCCGCCGGTCTTCTCGACGGCGATGTCCCAGGCGCGCAACACGTGCCGCTGGCGCTGCGGCGGGAGCAGGGAGCAGACCGCGTTGCGGAAGCGCGGGCCGTCGGCGGCGAAGTAGAAGGTGAACAGCAGCACGCCCAGACCTTGGAAGAGCACCCCGAGGGCGGTGGTGCCGATGCCCCACACATCGTCGGCGAGATCCAGCGCCCAGGTCTGGAGCTTGGCGCTGATCTCCGAGGTGCGGTCGGTGATGTCGGCGACCGAGAGGTCGGTGTGGAAGGTGTCGTTGATCCAGGTGACCACGCTCTGGATATCGTGCGGCAGGTTCTTGATCAGCGACGACACCTGCCCGACCACCAATTCGCCCATGGTCCAGACGAATCCGACCAGCACCACGGTCACGATCGCGAACACCGCCCCGGTCGCCGCCCCGCGTTTCCAGCCGCGCGCGGCCAGCCAGTTCACCGCGGGCTCGATGGCGAAGGCCAGGAACAGCGACACCACCAGCACGGTCAGCAGCCCCTGCAGCCGGGTCAGCGCCCAGAAGGTCACCACGATGCCCGCGACCGTGGCCGCCGCCAGCAGGTAGGCGCGCGGCAGCCAGGCGGGGATCACCGAGGCCACCAGGGCGTCGGGCCGGACGCCGGCGTCCTCGGTGTCCAGGGCGTTGACGTCGGAGTTCTGGGCGTTGGTCTCGTCGTCTCCGGCGGGCGATTTCGGGGATTTCTCAGCGGCACACCGCCAACCTAGCGGCGACCCGCCTCGCCGACCCGGCCGCGCCGCCGCGTGTTGCTGGGGAAATCGGATCTACGGCCTGACCTGTGACCACAGCCGCAGATAGACCTCCGCGCCATGGAAGACGTCGGTCATGATCTCCGGTCCGCCGAGCACCCGGACCGCCTCGAGCCAGTCCGCGTAGGTGCCGTAGGTGGCGGTGCCGTCGGCGTTGATGTCGAAAACCCGCTCGCCCCAGCGTTCCCGATCGAAGGTCACCGCACCGTCGTGCGAGGTGAACGGGTACCGGACCACCTCCGCGCCCAGCGGTGCGCCCTGGCCGCCGAGCCCGTTCATGTCCGAGCCGAAACCGAACCCGAAATCCCCGGTGGGCCGCCGCATCGCCCGGGCCTGCTGCCAGGCCTTGACGAAACCCACGGGCCCGCCCGCGTACGGAGTCACGAATCCGCCTGCGGCGTAGACGCGTTGGGTGGTGCGCTCGGAATCCCAGCCGTGCGAGGACAGCACGCCCGGGTAGTGCCGCGCCTCGATGATCGACATGACCTCGTCGGCGGTGGCCTCGCTCAGGTGATCGACCTCGATGAGGAAGCCCTGGTCGATCATCTTGTCGATCAGGTATCGGCCCAGCTCGGTCAGTCCGCGTGCGTTGCACTGCGTTCCGGCCGGATACAGCGGCAGGGGAGCCCCGCCGAGCAGGGGGCCGGTGAGCTTGGCCAGGAGCTGGTTGACGTCACCGGCGATCGGCACCGACGGCTGTGGACTGTCGTGCCCGGGGCCGGTGCAGGGCTGCACATTCCAGAAGGTGCCGGTCTGCAGGAAGTTTCCGGCATTGACCAGCAGGCCGGTGGTGTTGCTGTCCATCTTGGTGCCGCCGAAGGCGTTGTCGAACTTGTGGACCGGGAAGAAGCTGCTGACGCCGAGCGCCCGCAGCTCGCCCAGCCAGCGATCGACATCGGCGGTGCCGCACTTGGGTTGGCCGAGGAAGACGCCGCAGCCCATCGGGTCGGACAATTCCATGCCGAGGATCACCGCGAGCTTGCCCGCCGCCGCCACCTGACGCGCCTGCGCGGGATCGGTGACGATGCGGAAGAAGCCCTGACCGGGTCCGCCCGCCTGGGCGTCGATGTAATCCTGCAGCGCGCGCATGTCCGCGGCCTGGGTGCGCACCGAAGTCATGTCGTCGCACGGGTTCCGGCGTTCGGTCATGATCGCGCACAGCGACTCGTTGTCGACCAGGTCCACGGTCATCACCCGCAGGCCCGCCTTCCAGCTGCGCTGGATGCTGGTCCAGTAGGTGCCCTCGGTGCTGAGCTTGGCGGGCTCGGGCCAGTCCCGGAAGGTGGGCCAGCCGGCCGTATCGGACCTGCGGGAGCCGCCGTAGTCGAGGAAATCGGCGACCAGGCCGTTGGATCCGGTGCGATCGGAGGCGCAGTCGGGCAGCGCGTAGGTCACCCCGTAGGGATGCCACGGGCGGCCGCAATGGAAGTCGCCGCCCAGGAATTCGTAGGCGGAGACGTGCACGTGCGCGTCGATGGTGCCGATGATCGAGCCGTCCGCGCCGACACTCGGGCCGGGGGTCCCGGTGGCGCCGTCGCGGGCTTCGGGGAAGTCCGCGCAGCCGGTGTCGGGGACGAACGTGGCCGGGGTGCTGGTCTTGGTCGCGGCGTTCGAGAGCGTGAATCCGGTTGTGCCGGAACCGTCCACCTTCCAGACCGCGGTGACCGACGGATTCTTCGCGGGGTGGATCGAGCCCGCCGAGGCGTCCACGACCTCCTCGGTCCGGCCGTACAGCAGATACTCGCCGAGCGTGGTCGCGTGCATCCGGAACGGGCCCGCGGCCTGCGCCAATGGTCCGGCCGGGGTGTCGATGCGGTAGCAGCCGCCGGCCAGTGAATAGCGGGTCTGCGATGGGTCGGGGGTGGGGTCAGCGATCGCGAATCCGGTGCCGGGGCCGAGCATTCCCGCGGCCAGCAGGACGGTGGCGAGGGCTGATAGGTACTTCACGCCGACGAAAATACTATGCAGCATAGTTTTTCGTGGGGGAATCTCAGATCATGATCATGGCGACGACCGCGGCGCTCAGCCCGATGGCCAGGATCGACGCCGCGGGAGGCAGCAGCATCGTCCCGATCACCCCGAGCAGCGCCCGGCGGCGAGCGGCGGCGCGGGATTCCGGTGGGGCGGACAGGCATTCCAGTCGCAGTGCCAGCGACTCGTCGACCAGGCCCAGCGCCGAAGTGGTGGTCGTGGTGCGGGAGGCGACCGTCCGCAACGCGGCCGCGAGGGCCTGCGGGCCGGACTCGGCCGCGGCCGCCCGATCGGCGGCGAGTTCGATCAGCGTGGTCATGGCCGCCGGTGCGGCGGCGAACAGCGGGATCCACGGGAACGCGCGCGCGAAAACCTGGCAGACGCCGAGGATCTGATGATGGCGTCCGCGCAGATGCGCGTGCTCGTGGGCCAGCACCGCCCGCCACTGCGCCTGGGTCAGGCACCGCGCGAGACCGTCGGTGACCACGACATAGCCGCCGCGGCCCGCGACGCTGTAGGCCAGCGGCGCCGGATGGTCGAGCCACACCAGGTCCGCGTGCGCGGTATCGGTGCGGCCCAGCACCTCGACCAGCTCATTGTGCTTGCGGCGCAGGGCCGCACCGCGTCCCCGATGCCCGATGGCGATCCGGGCCAGCTGACCGGTGGGGGCGGTGAAACCGATGGCGGTCACCGGGGCGACCAGCCCCGCCGTCCAGGTGACGACGATCGGCTCCAGCGCGCCCAGGCACGCCAGCGCACTGCCCGCGAAGGACTCGCCCGGCGGATAGCCCGGCCACGCCAGCGCGATCAACGCCAGTGCCAGGTACCCGAGGGCGGCGGCGAACGCGCCCAGCCAGGCCGCCATCCCGATCGCGGGGGCGGCGCCGAAATCGATGCGGGACAACGCCGCCGGCGTGGCCACCGCGACCGCGACGGCGGCCACCAGCAGGGCCGCGATCAGGATCACCGGGGGCGCTCGTCGTCGGACAGGCCCCGCCGCAGCGCCTCGACCTCGCGGGCGCTCGCGGTGCGGGCCAGATGCAGGAGCACCGCGGGCGCGTCCGGGCTGGCGTCGAGGATCTCGCGCAGCAGGTCGGTGGTCGCCTCGGCGCGCGTGCGGCTGGGCCGATAGCGGTAGGAGCGTCCGACCTTCTCGCGCCGCAGCCACTGCTTTTCCCACAGGTGGGTCAAGACCGTCAAGACCGTGGTGTACGCGGGAACCCGCTGGTCGTCACTGAGCCGATCGACCACGTCGTGAACCGTCAGCGCCTCGGGACTGTCCCACAGCACCGCCATCACCCGGCTCTCGAGCGCACCCAGTCCTTTCATCACCCTCCTCGGTTCGCCCGCCAATCTACTATTCGCGATAGTTTCCCGAGGGGTGATACCCATCCTCTATCGGAACGCCACGGAAGCGGCTCTCCGACAGGTACTCTCGATGCGATGAGGCAACGTGCGCTGTTCACGCTCGTCTGTATCATGCTGGCGGCCTGGGGAGTGGTCGTCACACCCGGAAAGGCCACCGCCGATTCGTGGTTACCGCCGGTGGGCGGGAATTTCTTCTGGGGTGTGTCCAGCTCCGGATTCCAGAGCGAAGGCTTTGCGCCGGACAGCAATTGGAGCCGGTTCGCCGGATCCGGTCGCGCCGAGGGATACGGGAACTCCGTCGACTTCCTGCATCGGTACGGCGAGGATATTCAGAACGCGGCCGACTTGGGTGTGGGCGTCTATCGCGTGAGCGTGGAATGGGCGCGCGTGCAACCGAATCCGGGTGAATGGGATTTCTCCTTCTACGACAGCATGATCGCGCGGATTCGCGGGGCCGGAATGCGGCCGATGATCACCCTCGACCATTGGGTGTTCCCCGGGTGGGCGGTCGATCGCGGCGGCTGGCGCAATCCGGGGATGGTCGAGGACTGGCTGACCAATGCCCGTGCGGTGGTGGACCGTTACGCGAGCGCCGATCCGCTGTGGGTCACCTTCAACGAGCCGCTCGCCTACGTCGGCAAGGAGCAGGAGATCGGCGATCTCGGCGCGGGCGATGTCGTGCCCATGATCGATCGGCTGATCGCGGCGCATCGCGCGATCTACGACCACATCCACGCCCGGCAGGGCGGTGCGATGGTCACCAGCAATATCGCCTTCACCGCCGTCGGCGCGGACCAGGCCGACGCCTCGTTCATCG
The DNA here is from genome assembly GCF_053602115.1 of Nocardia sp. NPDC004582. NCBI lineage: Bacteria > Bacillati > Actinomycetota > Actinomycetes > Mycobacteriales > Nocardiaceae > Nocardia > Nocardia sp. NPDC004582. The sequence continues at coordinate 30,624 of NZ_JBSGCY010000018.1, forward strand.
ACCGGATCGCGGACAAGGTCGACTACATCGGCGTCGACTACTACTACGGCGGATCACTGAGTCATCCGCCGAATGTGCTCGCGCAGCTGACCAATCAGCCCTCGCCCCTCATCCTGGAGCCGGACGGCATCTACTACGCGCTGCGCCGCTACGCCCACCGGTTCCCGGGCCGCCCCCTCTACATCGTCGAGAACGGCATGCCCACCTACGGCGGATCGGCGACCACCGATGGCATGACCCGCGCCGACCATCTGCGCGACACCGTCTACTGGGTGCAACGCGCGAAGGCCGACGGCATGAACGTCATCGGCTACAACTACTGGAGCATCACCGACAACTACGAATGGGGCAGCTACGCTCCGCGTTTCGGCCTCTACACCGTGGACGTCACCGGTGATCCCAGCCTGTCCCGCCACCCCACTCCCGCGGTCCCGGCGTACCGGGACATCGCCACCTCCGGCGGCGTCCCCGCGGGCTACGTGCCCAGCCGGGCCCCGGCCCTGTGCTCCATCCAGGACCTTCCCTCCAGCTGCGTCGACCCCGTCACTGTTCCGGGTCGCTGACCCAGTCCCCGTCGTGGGCGTTCAACTCGTGCCGCATGGTCTGCCGCAGCCGATCGAGCGCCCTCACGAAGGGTTCGTGCACCGCATGCCATTCCGGTGAACCGGCAGGCCCTCGCCCGACGCTCATGCTGGTCTCGACGAGCGCCTCGCGGATATCGCGCAGCTTCCGATACGCCTCCGCGGCGTCCTCGCGGACCGCCCTGGCCGCGATCAGATCCAGCTCGTATCCCACGGCCACCAACGCGTAGGACCGGAAGGCCGCGGTGACGGCCTCCCGGTCCAGTGGTGTCGGTTCATGTAATCCCAGCGCCTGCATGGCGGTATCGGTCTGCACGAGCGTGGTCAGGTACCGCACGTAGATCTCGCGCTTGGTGTCGCTGAACCGCTGGGACTTCTCGCGGCGCGCCCGCGTCGTATCGATGGCGAGCGTGGTCGCGGCGCCCACGACCGCCCCGCCCAGCGTCCCGACGACCGCCAACCATTCCACTGCCATAACCGCCCCCATCGCTTCGAGCCGGGCGCCGGACCGAGGCCCGGCGCCCACTGCGATGGAGTCTAGGCGGCTGCGTGCTCAGGCTCCGGTGCGGAGCAGATCGTCGAGATCCATTGCGGGCGTGGAATAGTCCATGCGCCGGTGTAGGTGGCGTTCGGAGATCCGTTCCACCAGAAGCGGAATGAACTCGCGGACACGGTGGCCCTCGAAATCGCGATGGACCCCGTGCACGACCTCGCCGATGAACCGCACCGTCAAATCGGGAAACCGAGCGGCCAACCGCGCGACGAGTTCACTGATCTGCTGCTCTTCGTCGGATTGCGTCATGCCTCGAGCCCTCCTTCAATGCGGTGTTCGATGCCGGCACCCGTACCGCCCTGCGGGTGACCGGCGAAGTGGACAACGGCCCGGAGCCCTGCGGCTCCGGACCGTGCTCCTCGATTGTTACGGCACCCAAACGAGCATTTCTTCCGCAAATGACTATTTGGCACTGGTTGTCAGCGACTAGGCACAGTGAAAGGAGCAAATGTAAGTACATCTGCAACAGTGACTTTCACGCACACTTCGCGCGGAATGCGGAATTCCCCCGGCAATGTCAGAAAAAGGCTGGTTAACGGCCGGTTCCTAGGGCCGCCCGGGGTGGTTGGGGCCGATGGTGGGCGAGATTCTCCGCCATTCGCCGGCCCAGTCGGCGCTGTGCCGCCGGGCCAGGAACCGGTCGGCGCACCAGGCGAGAAATGTCGCGCCGCAGGCGGTCGCGATCACGATGAGGGCCCCGGTGCTGACGCCCTGGGCCACGGCGTCGGAGATGGACCCGGGCGGGGTGGTGTCACGTCCGGCGGCGTCCACCCAGTGCACCACCTTGTCGCCCCGCTCGGCGGTTCCCGGAACGTCGACGAGCGCGATATTGGTGTGGCCGTTGGTATCCCACCGCACCATGGCCTGCGGTGCGCCCGGGGCCACGCTCTGGCCCGCGGGACGGGGGATACGGATCGGTTCGGAGATGACGGTGGCCGTGACCGAGGTCTTGGTCGCGTCGGCGGCGTGGATGCGGGCGGCGGCGGTATCGGCCGTCCTGATCCCGCACATGATCGCGAACGGGACGCACGCCGCGATCAGCAGAGCGGCGAGCATGTGCCACGCCGCCTGGAATCGATCGGACCGTCGCATCAGCCGGTTCCGGCTCCAGGGAGCCGTCCGGACGATCCGCCGCACGAGCTTGCGCACGTTGGCGCGTTACCCCGTGGCAGTCGCCCGAAACGGTCGCGCCGGAGTCGGTCCGGGGCCGCGGCGGGCTCAGAAGCTGCCCAAGGGGTCCTGATTGTCGAAGATGTATTTGTCGCCGTTGTACCAGGTGACGATGACCGAGGAGGCCTCCTCCGGCTCCTGCCGGCAATAGGAGACGCCGGGGAAGGGGAGGGAGGCGGATTCTCCGCATTGGTAGGCGTAATCCTCGGCGAGTTTATGCGTTTCGAAGCGCTGGCCGAGGCCGCCGTAGCTACCGGGGACCCAAATGGAGTCGGGTCCGGTGAAAACCCACAGAATGCTGCCGAACAGCCAGCTGTAGAACAGGTAGGTGGCCGCGACCGCACCCGCGCACAGCACGATGAAGCGCCTGGTGCGGCGGCGGCGAGTTCGCTGTTCCCGGAACGGGTAGGAGCCTGAATCGGAACTGTCCATCATGGCGGTCCTCCTCAGTCGGAGAGATGACATGTTCAGGCGTATTGACCAATCTACCGTGATCAGGGGCGTGAGTCTCGGGGGAAATCGAGCGGCGACGCGACCGGCCCGCTGCTGCCCGCCGACCCCAGATCGAGGTGGTTGAGCAGGTTCTGGATGACGACGTACGGGTTCATCTGCTGATCCTTCTTCCGGAAATCCGCGACGGACGGTTGTGACTGCCGTCACGGTGTGGTCTCATCAAGATACACAGATACGTGAACTGTGTCTGTGTATCAGAGCCAATCGAAGAGGATTCACGGCTATGGATGCACACCGTCTGAGCAGGCGCGACGCATTGAGGACAGGAAGCGGCCTGCTGGGGGTCGTCGGCGCCATGGCGCTGACGCCGCGCACCGCGCGAGCGGAGCCCTGGAAGTGGTCGCCGGCCGATTCGGTGGCCGGCGTCGGCGGCGGCGCGGACCCGATGACCGTCTACGACCCCGACGCCGACTCCGTGCTGGCCGACATCATCGACCACGCCGACGTACCGCGGATCAACCAGCTGCTGGCGACCTGGAGCTACAACGACCAACCCCTGCCCGCCGGACTGCCGAAGTCGTTGGCGGACTTCATCGAGGACGCGCGGCAGCTGCCCGCCTGGACCGATCAGGGCAAGCTGGCCGGCTCGTTCGAGTTCACCAAGAAGCGGGGGACCTATCTGGGCGTGCTCTACGCGTTCGCCAGCGGCATGATGTCGACGGTCATTCCGCACGAGGCGCGCGCGGTGTACTACTCGCGCGGCGGATCGCATCTGAAGGAGCGCATCGCCAAGACCGCGAAGTTCGGGTACGACATCGGCACGGTCAACGCCTACGGCGAGGGCGGCGAAATGGTCGTCACCTGTGTGAAGACCCGGATCATCCACGCCTCGGTCCGGCATCTGCTGCCGCGGTCGCCGCACTGGCCGTCCGATGTCACGCCGATCAGCCAGGAGGACATGATGGTCACCTGGCACAGCCTCGCCACCACCATCATGCGCACCCTGACCGCGTGGAAGCTGCCCATCCCGGCCGCGGAATCAGCTGGCTACCTGCACAGTTGGCAGTTGGCCGCACATCTGCTCGGGATCCGAGACGAGTACATCCCGGCGACCTGGGAGCAGGCCGACGCACAGGCCGCGCAGCAGCTCGACCCGATTCTGGCCCCGAGCGCGGAAGGCACGGATCTGGCCCATCAGCTGCTCAACCTGGGCGCGGATCTGGACCTGACGCTGCTCAGTCACGGCATTCTGGGCGCGTTCACCCGATTCATCATGGGGGACAAGGTCGCCGACTGGCTCGCCATTCCGCGAGAGCCGGTGTGGAGTCCGCTGCTCGAGGTCGCGTGGGGTCCGTATGTCGCGGTGCGGGAAGGCGTGCTGTCGGTGGCCCCGGTGGTCGACGCTCCCTACTGGATGTTCGACGAGTTCCTGCGGCAGTTCGTGCTCTGGTACATGGCCGAACTGCGGATGCCGTTGAGTATCGAAATCCCGCTGACCAACCGGTGATTCGCCCGCCGATTCGGGGCGGCACACGCTGACGGCGACGGCGAGCCGCGGCTCGCCGTCGCCCACGGGCCCGCGGATCCAAGGAAACAGCTAACGTATCGCTGTATCGGCAACGATGTGGAGACGTGAAACGCCATCAGGAGGACGCCGTGGAACCCGCGCCGCGCGCGAATGAGCTCCCGCTCGGCCAGTCCTTGATCGAACGCGCGTATCTGCAGGCGGTCGAGCAGGTCGACGACACCGACAGCATGCGCACCCGCATCCTCGACGCGGCCGACGAGCAATTCCGGCGCTGGGGTGTGCAGCGGTCGACGATGGAGGACGTCGCGCGTACCGCGGGAGTTTCGCGCATCACCGTCTACCGGCGCTTCAGCACCAAAGAGGAATTGGTCGAACGGGTCATCCTCCGTGAATTCCGCCGGTATTTCGACACTTTCCTGGTCGATATCGCCGCGGCCGCGGATGTGGGTGAGCGGGTGGTCGTCGGCTTCGTGAGCTCGTTGCGCGCGTTGCGCGGCAATCCGCTGATCGGCGCCCTCATCACCGCGGAACCCGACTATTTCGTGAGTTCACTGGTCGGCGACGGCGGCCGGGCGGTGGCCATGGTGCGGGAATTCGTCGCCCGCCAGCTCCGGCAGGAGCAGCGGGCCGGCACCATCTCCGCGGACCTGCGGGTCGAGCTCGTGGCCGAACTGATGGTCCGCATCTGCGCGTCCTTCCTGGCGATCCCGAGTCAGGTCGTCGACCTCGACGACGACGAACAACTCGCGGAGATCGCCCGCCAATTCCTCCTTCCCATGCTCGACCCGCCCTGAAAGACCGAGTGGCAGACCAACTCGGCGATGCCCGGTCGCCCGGTACGATGCCGCCATGCTCGCCGCCGGCGCGGCCTTCATGTCGACCCTCGTGGTTGTGGAGTGCCCGAGGACCTCTGGCCGATCTCGGACACTGATGACGGGGTGTTGTCGGATCAAGACGCGGCGGCGCAACCTCTCGTGGGCGGGCCGGAGGCGAAACGGTCGCCGAGGTAACGCACGGCGCCGATGGCCTCGGTCATGGCCGCGCCGCTGTGGCCGGGGACGTTCGAGAAGCGTTGGGTGAGAGTCGATCCCATCGAGCAGTAGCGGTTGATGAGGGCGTGTACGCCGGGGGCGGGGATCATTTCGTCGGCGTTGCTGTGGTACAGGTACAGCGGGACATCGGGGGTGGTGGCGCCCAGCTCCTGACGTTGCGCGGCGGCCACGACCGCCGGGTGTGCGAAGAGGTCGGCCGCCAGGGAGTAGTCGCGGACGTGTGTGCCCGAATAGGTCTGCAGCAAGCCGGTTCCGCAGCGTTTGCCGACGTCGGCGAGCATGGCGGTGCTGCTCTTGTTGAGTAGGAACTCGATCCTGGACTTCGGCTCGTTGCGGATCAGCGCGGCCGTGATCAGCAGGGCCAGGGCCGCTTTCGGTCCGCCGTCGGCGGCGCGGGCGATGGCCGGGATATCGGCGGGGATGCCGCCCGCGGCGATGCCGGTCAACGGCAATTCCGGAGCGTAATCGGCGTGTAGTTGCCCCGCCCACAGGGCGGCGTAGGCGCCGCCGGAGTATCCCCAGATCCCGGTGGGGCTATTGGCGAGTCCGGTGGAGGGGAAGCGGCGCGCGGCCCGGATGCCGTCGAGCAGGGCGTGGCCGGACATCACGCCGTCGAGGAATCGGGACTGCGGGCCCTCGTAGTCGGGGATCACCAGCGCCCAGCCGAAGAGCAGCGGCCCCACCAGAAACGGCAGATCCAAGGTGGTTTGGCTGTTGATGTTGATGGGCGCGCGCAGCGTGGCCGACGGCGCGCACGCGGTGGTGAGGGCGTCCTCGGCGCTGGCGAACGCCACCAGCGGCCGGGGACCGGGGCCCCGCCAGGGCGCGGTCGGTTCGATGACGGTGGCGATGGTCGCGGTGGGCTTGTTCTCGGAATCCGTTGTCAGGTACTGGATTTGCCACACCGTGACAGGCAGCGGCGTCGACAACCCGAACAGCTTCACACTGCGCCAGGCGAGCGGATCCCCATTCTTGTGGGAGCCGAGGTCGGCGGGCGTGCTGTAGAACGGATCGGCTTCGGGCACGGGCGCGGGCGCGGCCACCGCGGAGGAGAGAGCGGTGGTGAACGCGAGAACGAGCGCGCCGAGGAACAGGGCGTGCCGGGCGGTCTTCTGCACAATGCCGCATGACGTGCGGCGCCTCATGGTCTTCCGCATCGCAGCCACAGTATCCGGTGTATTGGCTGGTCAAGCGGTGCGGAAGCGGTGTGTCGCGCCTGGATTGCCCGGCGCCGGGGAGCCGCCCGGTCAGGCGCCGGTATCAGTCGAGATCGATGCGAACAGTCATCAGATCGGTCCCCATGACCCGGACCGCCGTGCTGTTGGCCCGCGGCAGCGACCGCAACCGGGCCACCGGATCATCCTCCGGCAGCAGGTGCGCGGTACCGGTGAACCACCGCCCGCGAATCCGCAGCCGAACCCGATTGTCGGCCTCGATATTGCGGATGTACTGAGATCGCCGCCCGAACTCCGACACCAGCCAGAACGCCCCGCCACTGCGTCGCCCGCCGATCGGCGTGATCCGTGGCTCCCCGCTGACCCGCCCCGTCGTCTCCAGCAGCGTCTGGATCGGCAAACGCCCGAGAATCGGATTCCCCACCCTCCGTTGGAATCCCGTCACCACAGCATGTTGTATGTCGCGCCGGTTCACCATGCCCCGACGCTAGCACCGGCGAGGCAGTCCGCGGCGGCGGCCGCGGACTGCCGTGCGCCGTGGCGATCCGGGCTACGCGGTGGGGGCGTGGGCCAGGTCGGTCCCCGGAACCATGATGGGCGAGGTGACCGGCCGGCGCCGCGCGGCCGACCGGGGCAGTGCGGCCGCGATCACCGCCGTGGTGCCGGCGGCCGGTTGGGGTTCGCGGCCGCATTTGCGGATGAGACCGTAGAGGTCGCCGTCGAATTTGTCGACGCAGCAGGTCTGTTGATTGCCGACGACACCGTCGGAGGCGAATTGCAGGATGGCGGGTTTGCGTCCCGACATCACGTTCCAGCCCACGGCGTGGTCGCCGACGCCCTGGTACTGCTCCTTGAACGGGCGGGGCGCGCCGGATCCGTTGTAGTTGCTGGCCCAGATGTCGTAGTCGCCGGTGAGCGTGTCGCCGTACATCCAGAACGGGGTGTATCCGATGACATAGCCGGGGGCTCCCAGGTCGGCGAGGCGCTGCCCGGTGAGATCCACCGCCCGCAGGACCTCGTCGGCGCTGGGCGGGCGTGGCGCGTTGGTCGACTGTTCGGCGTCGACCTGCCAGATCCACGGCCGGTCCTTCCACCACGGCGTCTGCTCGTCGACACAGCTCACCCAGAAGTCGACCTGCTCCTCGATGTCTCCGGGCCACAGGAAGTGGTAGCTGCCGAGCACCGGGATGCCCGCGTCGCGAGCCCGTTCGAGGACCGTCTGATAGTGCTGCGATTTCCAGTCGCTGCCTTCACTCACCTTGTAGATGAAGAACGAGATTCCGTCGTTCTGCGCGGCGACCATATTCATGGGCCCGCGGCCGAAGTCGTAGTCGGAGGCGTCCCAACCCCAGACCGGCGCCGTGTTGGCGACGGTGGTGGTGACCGCGGTGGCGGGAGTTCCGGTGATCTCGGGGTGTACTCGGTCCGGCGCGGACCCGCCCGCGATCTGTTCCAGCTGCGTCATCAGGTCGGCCGAGGTCGCCCAATGAATGTGGTCGTAATGGCCGATGGCGGCCGGCCCGCCGTACGGCCCGCCGCCGGGATATTGACGCTGGTTCTTGACGTAGAACCCGTCATCGTCGGCGAACGGCGTGGAATGGATGAGTTCGACGGTGTAATTCCAGTACCTGTCGTACAGCCATTTGGCGAAGTCCCGCATCTTGACGTCATCCAGGTCGCATCCGATATCGATGGCCGCCGTGGGCGACCCGTCGTAGAACAACCCGTAATGGTGCGACTGGAGCCCGTGATCCCCGTCCATGCCACTGGTGATCCGCAGCTCATCGGCTCTCGGATAGTTCTCGAGAAACTTCACCATCCTCCGCCCCAGGGGGCCGAGCACGACGCCCGGAAACTGTTGAATGGCCATGACTCTCTCCTCGGTACGGATGGTGTGAAAGACCGCGGGAATCGAGACGATTCCCGCCGCTCACGCAAGCCGATGTGCTGTGAGAATCAAAGAATCGCACCGGGATTCGCCGCCGTAACGAGTGTTCTACTACGTGAGTTTCGCCCCCACCGTCCCGAATCCGCCGGCACCCGCCCGGCAAGCCACCGCCGCACCGACCCACCACCGGACACGCTGGCGTCAGAGCAAGTAGTCGGCTACCTGCACCTGATGTCCTGATCGATCCGGTCCACGATCGCCTCGACTCCCCACGAGGCGTCGATCCGGACCGCGTCAGCGAACGGCAGCGGCTGCCACCCGTGATACCCCGCCGGCGCACTCACCGCGGGTCCCGCCGCCCCAGCACGGTGTCGAGCTTGCGGATGAACCGCGGCAGGTGCGGTCGGTCGCGGGTAGCCCGCCGGGCGCGAGGTCCCACCACCGAGCACCGTCGAACTCGCCCGGATCGACCAGAACCACGTACGCGACGAGATGGGGCGAGGGTGTTGCCGGTTTGGCGCGCCGAAAGATGTCATCAGTCGACGCCAACCAGTCCAAAGCCATTGCGATATGCCGCGAATCACGGGTTGGAGCGGCTCGGGCGCTACTCGCCCGGCCGTAGGGCTGCCAGATAGCGGCGCCAGCCTCCGAATTCGGTGATCTCACGGGCGTTCTCGACCAATGCGGGTTCGCCGAGCACACCGAGGACCTCGCTGTTGTCGTCGAGCCGCACCTTTCCGACGCAGAGTCCGGACGGCTCGTCGAGCAGGATTCCGGCCAGACCGGCGACCGGAACCTCCCACAGTTCCAGCTCGATCGCCGCACCGTCGGCGTCGCGCAGCATCGCGGGGTGCCGGTCCTCGATGGTCCACAGGCGGTAGCACGCCGCGGTGCGCGCTTCGCGCACGAAAACCGCACCGGCACTGCGCATATTGGCGTTGAGCTCCAGCCCGCGCATCAGTGTGCCGTTGACGGCGAGAACGATCGTGCGCCGGTTTGTCATGCGCGGTAGCCCCTTTCGACGCGGTGCGTGGTCGGAAACACGATCGCAACTGGTTGTCACGACCGCGTTACGGCCGGTGACATCGGCGGAAATGTGTCGACACGACTGTATACAGCTATGAATTCACCTACTCCAGCGGCGAGAGCGGATCTTCGACAACAGGTCTATGTGGAGCTGCGCGACCGGCTGATGGCCGGTGACCTGCCGCTGCGGGGGCGGCTGGTGGAGACCCGGGTCGCGGAACTGTTGGGGGCGTCGCGGACACCGGTGCGTGAAGCGCTCATCCGGCTGCATGTCGAGGGGCTGCTGACCTACGACGACACCGGGTACTACCCGGTGGTCCCCGATCTGGCGACCATCCGCGACCTGTACGAGGTACGGATCACCCTGGAGCTGAGGGGAATCCAACGCGTCATCGACTCCCCGCAAGCGAGTTTCGATCTCGAGGCGATCGCGGCATTGCGAGACGACTGGGCCGCCCATCGAGCCGATCCGCCCGCTCCCGGGTCCGAGGTGCTGCTCCTGGACGAGGATTTCCACCTCCGGCTCAGCGCGGCTGCCGGAAATCCGTCGCTGACACGGCTTCTCGCCGGAGTCAACAGCCAGATCCGCATGGTGCGCGCCTTCGACTACGGGACCGAGGAGCGGGTCAACGCCACCATCGACGAGCACCTGGGGATCGTCGAGGCGATTCTCGCCGGACAGCTCGAGCGCGCCCGCGCCTTGCTCCACGAACACGTCGGCAGCTCGTACGAGGTTGTCGAAGCCGCGGCGGCCCGAGCGGTGGCCGCGCATTTCCTCGGCACCCATGCCGAGCAGCTCGATTGGAAGGAATCCCGGAAATGACCGGCATCATTGATCCTGAAAGACCCGCGCCCGAGATCGGTGACGCGCTGGCCGAGTACGAGAACGAACCGGTGCCCGGTCACGCGCGCCGCGGTCTGGCCTCGGTATCGGCGGTCTGGGTGGGATTCCCGATGATCCTCACCTGCGCCGTATTCGGTGGCCTGGTGGTGTATTCGCAGGGATTCTGGCGCGGCATGCTGGCCATCGTGGCCGGCAACCTGGTGCTGATGGCCTACGTCGGGGCGCTCAGTTATGTGGCCGGCGATACCGGAAAGAGCTACGCGCAGTTGGCGACCCGCACCTTCGGCCACCGCGGCCGGATCGTTCCGGCCGCGTTCCTGGCGACGATCGTGATCGGCTGGTTCGCCTTCCAGACCGGCCTCACCGGCGCCGTCATCCACAGCACCATGGGCTGGAACGAAACCGCGACATCGATCGCCGCCGGCGTCGGCTACGTCCTGATCACGCTCGTGGGCATTCGCGCGCTGTCGATTCTCGGGATGATCGCGGCACCCATGTATCTGGTGCTCGCGCTGGTGGCACTGGCGCTGGTGACACGAAAGACCGACCTGGGCACCGCATTCGACTACCACGGCGGCGGGGGCGCGCTCAGCTTCGGGGCGTGCGTCACCCTGATCATCGCCTGCTTCGCCGATTCGGGAACCATGACCGCGGATTTCACCCGCTGGTCCCGTGACGGCCGCTCCGGGTTCCTGGCCGCGTTCGCGGCCTTCCCGGTCGCCAATATCGTGGCCAATGCGGTGGGCGGACTGATCGTCGCACTCGGCGCCTCCCGCGATACCGCGGCCGATGGCGGGAATTTCCTGGGAATTCTCGTCGACCACGGCGGCTGGATCGTCGCCGTCGCGATCGCTTTCGTGTTCGTCAATCTCGGTTCGGTCTGCTCGCACTGCCTCTACAACGGCGCCATCGGGTGGGGACAGCTCACCGGGCGGTCCATGCGCACCCTGACCGTGGTCCTGGGTGTCGTCGGCGTCGTGCTCGCCGGACTGGGTGTGTGGTCGCACTTCGACACCTGGCTCAATCTGCTCGGGGTGCTGGTGCCGCCGATCGGGATCGTGATGATCCTCGACCTGCTCGTGCTGCCCGGATTCGGATTGTCGCGCACCGAAACGGCCTGGCACCTCGACACTTTCCTCGCCTGGGCGGTCGGCGCCGGGTGCGCGCTGGCGGCTCATCAGTGGGCGCCGGAACTGTCCGAGGCGATCGTCGGCATGCTCACCAGCGCGGCGATGTTCGCCGGGCTGCGGGTCGCGACCGCGTCCAAGGCGGTGGCCCGGTGACGGCACAGGTCCGGGCCAACCCCTACCCGTGGCCCTTCGACGGCCCGATCGACGTCCGGCGCACCGCGCTGATCTGCATCGACTGGCAGGTCGACTTCTGTGGCCCCGGCGGCTACGTCGACACCATGGGCTACGACATCTCCCTCACCCGGGCCGGACTCGAACCCACGACTCGGGTCCTGGCCGCCGCGCGCGCGGCGGGCATGACCGTCATCCACACCCGCGAAGGCCACCGCCCCGACCTCAGCGATCTGCCCGCCAACAAACGCTGGCGATCCGCCCGAATCGGCGCGGAGATCGGCGAACCCGGCCCGCGCGGCCGCGTCCTGGTACGCGGCGAACCGGGCTGGGAGATCGTGCCCGAGGTGGCGCCGCTACCCGGCGAGCCGATCATCGACAAACCGGGCAAGGGATCGTTCTACGCCACCGACCTGGACCTGATCCTGCGAACCCGCGGTATCGACTACATCGTTCTCACCGGCATCACCACCGACGTGTGCGTCCACACCACCATGCGCGAGGCCAACGATCGCGGCTACGAATGCCTGATCCTGTCCGACTGCACGGGTGCCACCGACCCCGCCAATCACGAGGCGGCCTTGCGAATGGTGACTATGCAAGGCGGCGTTTTCGGTGCGGTCGCGGATTCGACGGCACTGTTGCGCGCGCTGACCTGACCACGCCCGGCAACCACCCGCGTGCACGACGGGAGGGCATCGGCCTCGCCGCTAGCCCGCCTTCACGTTCCGCATGGTGACGAGTGCGGTGGCACAAAGGGTTTCGGTGTCGTTGTCGACGGCGAACAGGTCGGCGGCGGCGGTGGTGATGAGGGCGCCGGGTTTGAGGACGCGGCCTCGGGCGATCACGTGGGTGCCCTTGGCGGGGGCGAGGATCTTGATGGTGTAGTCGATGGTCATGTTGATCCAGCCGGGCTGGAGCAGGGTGCCCGCGGCCGAGCCGGCGGCGAAGTCGGCGAGGGAGCCGAGGACGCCGCCCTGGAAGAAGCCGTTGTGCTGGGTCAGTTCCGGGCGGTGGGGCTGCTGGATGTCGGCCTCGCCCGGGGCCACGCGGGTGAATTCGAAGCCCAGGTGCTTGGCGGCGGGCATGCTGAGCACCACGGCGGGGACGAGGGTGGCGTAGTCGGGGTTCGGTGCTTCCCAGTTCTGCATTGTCAGCTCCTGCGGGTTGCGGCGAGTTCCGCGGACGGGGGCGTCCACGGGGTGAATTCATCGGCGAGGTAACGGGTTCGGGCGGCGGCGCGGCGGATCTTGCCGCTGCTGGTGCGCTGGACCTGATCGGGGGCGGTGAGCAGCACCGCGGCGGGGGCGATGCCGTGTTCGGCGAGGATGGCCGCCTTGATCGCGGCGATCAGCTCGGCCGGATCCGAGGCGGTGGGGTCCGCGGCAGCGGTGTCCCGGATCTCGTGGACCACCACCAGCTGCTCGCCGGTGCGTCCCGGCACCGAGAACGCCGCGCATACACCGGAACGCAGGATCGGGTGCGCGGATTGGGCGGCCTGCTCGAGATCCTGCGGATAATAGTTGCGGCCGCGAATGATGATGATGTCCTTGGACCGGCCCACGACATAGAGTTCCCCGTCCAGCAGCAGTCCGAGGTCACCGGTCCGCAGGAACCCGTCCGCGAAGGTCTGGGCGGTGGCGGCGGCGTTGCGCCAATAGCCGGAGGCGATATGGTCGCCCGATACCCGGATCTCACCGATGCGGCCGGAGTCGCTGGGCTCGCCCGTGGCGGGGTCGACCACCCGGACATCCTCGTCGGCCAGCACCCGGCCGGAACTCACCAGTGTCTTGCTCCGCCCGGCACCGGCGGGAACGTATCGGCCTTCCTCGAGGGCGGTCACGTCGGCCTCGAGGTATCGCGGTCCCGTGCCCGGGGCGGTCCCGGTCACCAGCAGGGTGGCCTCGGCCAGCCCGTAACACGGGTACCACGCGTCGGACCGGAATCCGTAGGGGGCGAACGCTGTTTCGAAGCGGCGCAACGTCTCCGCGCGCAATGGCTCGGCGCCGTTGAACGCCACCCGCCAGCTGCTCAGGTCCAGTCCCGGCCCCGCCGCGCCCGCGGCGCGGGCGACACAGGCATCGAACGCGAAATTGGGCCCGCCACTGGTGTGCGCCCGATACCGGGAGATGGACGACAACCACAGCAGCGGACGGCGAATGAACGCCGACGGCGACATGAGGACACTGGTGGCGCCGATGTAGAGCGGTTGCAGCACATTGCCGATGAGGCCCTGATCGTGGAAGAAGGGAGCCCAGCCGACCACGGTGCAATCGCGGTCGTGCCCGAACCCCTGCCGGATCATCTCCTCATTGGCGACCAGGTTGCCGTGGGTGACCATGACGCCCTTGGGCGCCGCGGTGGAACCCGAGGTGTATTGCAGGAACGCCACATCGGCGCCGACGCGGGGGACCGGTTCGAATCCGGTCGCGTCCATGCCCATCCGGTCGGCGGCCAGCCAGTGCGCACCCGGGCACAGCGGGTCCAACGCGGCCCGCAGCGGCTCCAGGAACAGGTCCGTGGTCAGCACCGCGGCAGGATCGCAGTCCCGCACGATCGACACCGTGGCGTCCTGAATCCGGTCGCGGCGCGGCGGATTCAACGGCACCGCGAGCACGCCCGCGTAGAGGCAGCCGAAGTAGGCGACGATGAACTCCGGGCACTGCGGAAAGATCAGCAGCGCCCGGTCGCCCGGGGCGCAGCGCTCGGCGAGCCCGGCCGCCACCGCGAGCGCCCGCGCGTGCAGCTCGCCGTAGCTGATCACCGCCGACTCCGACCCGCAGTCGTCGAGGAAGATGTAGGCGGTCCGGTCCGGTTCGGTGGCGGCACGCCGCCGCAGGATGTCCGGAAGAAGCGATGTCGGTTGCGGCATATCGGTTTCCCCTACCGTGCGCCCGTACCGCGGATCGCCACGGGCAGGCGGGCGAGTCCGCGCACGATGAAACTGTGGTCCTGCCATTCGAATTCGTCGGTCAGCGGAGTCATCTCGAGCCCCCGCAGCCCCTCGAACGCGGTCTCCGCCAGCAGCTCGGCGAGCTGCCCGCCGAGGCAGCCGTGCAGCCCGTGCCCGAAGGCGAGATGCCCGGCCCCGCCCCGGAGCAGATCGAATTCGTCCGGCCGCTCGAATACCGCCGGATCCCGATTCGCCGCGCCCAGGCACACCATCACCTGATCGCCGGCGCGAATCACCTCCCCGCCGATCTCGACGTCCCGGGTCGCCAGCCGCTTGGTGAGCTGCAGCGGGCTGTCGTAGCGCAACGCCTCCGTCACCGCGGTTCTCACCGGGACGGCACCGTCGCGCAGCATCCGCGCCTGCTCCGGATGCCGCAGCAGCGCCAGCGTCCCATTGGCGATCAGCGATGTGGTGGTCTCGTTACCCGCGACGAACGACATGATGCAGACGAAGATCAGTTCCTCGTCGCTGAGCGCATCACCCCCGGCGGTGCGGGTGGCGAGCAGCCTGCTGACGAGATCCTCGCCAGGCTCCCGCCGCCGCTGTTCCAGCACCTCGCCCAGCGCCGCCGCGAACAGTTCCACGACCTCGCGCACCCGGATGAAGTCCGCTTCCTGCATCATCCCCGGCTCCAGCAGGAACCGGATGTCATGGGTCCACGGGCCGACCCGCTCGCGCAGGGCGGCAGGCAACGCCATCCATTCACACAGAACTGAAATCGGCAGCGGCGCGGCCAGATCGGCGACCACGTCCAGCTCTGCCTCGGACCGGGCCCGGCGCAGCCGTCGCTCGGTGAACGACGTGGCCACCGGTCGCAGCTCTTCCACCGCGGCCGCGGTGAAGACCCGGTTCACGAGCCCGCGCAGCCGAGCATGGTCGGGATTGTCGGTGAACACCAGCGATTTACGCCCCAGCCGGGCGATGCGATCCACGTCGGTCTGCCCGAGCCGCTGCGCCTGCTCACTCACCAGCTGCGGGATCAGCCCGGCACTGAAGCGGCGATCGGTGAGCACCGCCCGCACATCCTCGTGCCGGGTCAATACCCACATGCCGAGCGTCTTGTGCACCGGCCGCTGCGCGCGCAGGGCGTGGTACATCGGGTACGGGTCGCGCCGGAACTCGGCCCCGAACGGATTGAACCGGGCGCGTGCGCCCGTGGTGGTCTGCGCGGTCATGCGAATTCCGCTCCCGCGCCGAAGAATCCGTCCGGGTACGGTCGCATCACCAGCCGCAGCAGGGTGAGTTTGCCCATCCGGAATCCCATGGCCGACAGCGTGAGATACCGCAGATACCTGGCCACCACCTCGGGACCGACCAGCTCGGTGGCCACCGCCCGCCGGGCCCGCAGCCGCCGCGCCCATTCGGCGCAGGTCCACGCGTAGTCGAGACGGCCGGAGGTGACCGCGGTGATCTCGAACAGCCCCTCGGCGGCCGCCGTGATCTCGGCCAGTGTCGGCAGCTCGGCATCGGGGAAGATGTCCCGTTGCATAAAGGGATCGGCTTGTGCGGCGGTCATATTCGCGTACGCGATGGTTTGCAGCGACAGCGCACCGGCCGGGTTCAGCCATTCCCGGCACCGGGTGAAGAACTCGCGGTACACCCCGATCTTCTGCTCGATCGGGTCGTCGGGCCGGGCGAAGTGCTCGAACGCACCGATGCTGATGATCCCGTCGAAGCGATCCTCCGGCCGGTAGTTCAGCCAGTCCTCGACCCGCACCTCGACGCCGCGATACTCCTGCGCGCGAACATAGTCGGCCTGCTCATCGCTGAGCGTGAGGCCGACCGATCGGCCCACGCCCCGCGACTGCGACAGCTCGCGCAGGACCGCGCCCCAGCCGCATCCGATGTCGAGGACGGCCCCGGCATCGTGGGCGCCCACGGCATCGAGGTGATGGCGCAGCTTGTTGGCCTGCGCGACTTCCAGTGTGTCACCCGGTGTTTCCCGCAGCGCGCAGGAGTAGCTGAGCGACCCGTCGAGCCAGAGCCGGTAGAAGTCGTTGCCGACGTCGTAGTGGTGGCGAATGGCGGCGGCCGCCGCGTCCGACCGTGCGGCGACGGTCCGGCTGCTGTCGAGGCCGGTCATGCTCAGGCCACATCCGCGCTGAGCCGCTGGTGCAGGTAGTCGGCGACCGCCGTGAGGGTCGGGTGCCGGAACAGATCCTCGGGCGAGATGTCGACGCCGTAGCGCTCCTCCACCTCGATCAGCAGCGCGACCGCGAGCGCGGAATCGACGCCGAGCCGGTCGAAGTCGGCGGTGGGATCGATCGAGTCGGCGGGCACCTCGAGCTGAGCGGCCAGGTACTCCCGGCACCAGGTGACGATGTCCGCGGTATTCGTCGGGTGGGTGTTCATGGTGAGCCCCTCTCAGGCAGCGCGTGTGGCGGGAACAGCAATGCGTTTGGCGGAAATGCGTGCCTGCGAGGGCACTTTGAGGTCCCAGGCCAGTCCCGTCGCGGCCAGCGCGCGGATCAGCCAGTAGCCGGGGTCGAGCCGATACCAGTCCAGTCCGAAGGACGGCGATTCCGGGAAGGCGTGATGGTTGTTGTGCCAGGACTCGCCCAGCGTCACCAGCGCGAAGATGCCGCCGTTGTGGCTGTTCTCGCGGGACTCGTAGGGCTTGGTGCCGAACATGTGCAGGAACGAATTGATCGCCCACACAATGTGTTCCAGGATGAAGATGCGGGCCAGGCCGCCCCACAGCAGCCCGCTCACCGCGCCGGTCCAGGACAGGGTGGCCAGCCCGCCGATCACGGTGGGAATCAGCAGCCCGAGCGCTACCCACCAGTAGTACAGCCGGGCGACGCGCACCAGCCGGCGATCCTTGATCAGGTCCGGGGCGTAATGAACGATATTGGGGTATTCGTGGCGGCGCATCCACAGGAAGTGCGAGTGCGCCAGTCCGCGCACCGCTCCGCGGAAGCCGCTGCCGGACAGGTTGGGGGAGTGCGGATCTCCCTCGCGGTCACTGCATTCGTGGTGGCGGCGGTGCAGGGCCACCCAGGAGATGACGCCGCCCTGTCCGGCCATGGACCCGAGCACGGCGAGCACCACGGTGACCGCGGGCGTGGCGCTGAAGGTGCGGTGGGTGAACAGCCGGTGGTAGCCGACGGTGATCCCGAGACCGGTGAGCAGCCACATCGAGAACAGCAGCGCCGATTCGAGCAGTCCGAAGGGGCGGATCCACAGGAACGCCACGGCCACGGCCGTTCCGGCGATAGGGAGAACGTCGAACAACAGGAAGTGCCGACGTTGCAAACGATGGATATAGGGATTGCTGATCGTCTTCTTGCGCGGCTCGGGTGTCCCGGTCGCGGCGCTCGAGGTGATGGCCATGAGCCGATCCGTTCTTCCTATCGCGGTGGGAACTGACTACTTGGGCGCCGCGAACGGCGAATTGATGGTGGTGAAGTACTGTCCGGCGGCGAGCACCGCGACCGGGGCGGTGATCAGCAGCTGGCCCGCGAGGGTGCCCAGGAAGCCGACGACGCTCATGCCCGCGACGCAGCCGGCGATCGCGCCGGGCACCGCGCCGAACATGGCCGACAGCGCGCCGGTGAGGACCGCGCCGCCCGCGCCGCCGAGCAGGCAGCCGACGGCCGCGCCGCCGATGCCGCCCACCAGGGTGCCGATGGTCGCGCCGGTGCTGATGGTGGTGACCATCCGGTTCCAGGCGGCCTGCTCGCGCTCGTAGGTGCTCTTCCAGGGCGCCTGGTCCTCGTACGGCATGGCGACCGGCTGGTACTTGGCGTGCTCGGTGTCGAACTGCGGGGTCAGCACGGCCGTGCGGTCGGTGATCTCGGCGGCGATGGGGAAGACGTAATCGTCGACCCGGAAGGACAGTTCGGTGCCGCCGAGCAGCGTGCCGGCCGCGTCCTTGATCTTGAACGCGCCGTCCTCGACGCCCATCGAGCCGCCGTCGGTGCGGA
This sequence comes from Nocardia sp. NPDC004582, assembly GCF_053602115.1. Classification (NCBI taxonomy): domain Bacteria; kingdom Bacillati; phylum Actinomycetota; class Actinomycetes; order Mycobacteriales; family Nocardiaceae; genus Nocardia; species Nocardia sp. NPDC004582. The sequence goes on from NZ_JBSGCY010000018.1 coordinate 49,074, forward strand.
TCGTCATCGACTTGTCGGTGGTGGTGGCGGTGTAGTTGACGGCGGCCTGCTCCGCGTGCGCGGTGGGCGCGGCGGAGACGGCCAATGCGGCGGCGAGCACGGTCGTCGCAGCGGTTTTCCTCATCGGTTTTCTTTCTCTCTCGGGTGGTGCGGGGGATCTGTGGGGTCAGAGGTCCAGGACCAGGACGCCGGACCGGGCACGCGAGACGCAGAGCATCATGGTGTTGCCGCGCGCGCGTTCCTCGGCGGTGAGAATCTCGTCGCGATGGTCGATCTCACCGCTGAGAACGGTGGTTTCGCAGCTGCCGCAGGTGCCCTCGCGGCAGGAGGTGACGATGTCGACGCCCGCGGCTTCCAACACATCGGCGATCGAGCGCCGGGCGTCGACACGGTAGGTGACGCCGGTGCTGTGCACCCGCACCTCGAAGGGCGGATTCACCACCCCGGCGGCGACCGGGCGGGCCGCGAAACGTTCGGTGCGGATGGTCAGTCCGCGGTCGGCGGCCTGCGTCTCGATCGCGGCCAGCATGGGTTCGGGTCCGCAGCAATAGATTTCGGCTGACCCGGTCGCGTCGAGGATGCGCGACAGCGGCAGCAATCCGTCGACGTCCTGCGGCACCAGCGTGACCTGCGGGTATTTCGCGGTGAGCTCCGCGGCGAAGGCCATGTGCGTGCGGCTGCGAGCGCCGTAGAACAGCTGCCAGCGGGCGCCCGCGGCCGCGGCGGCCGCGATCATGGGCAGTATCGGGGTGATGCCGATCCCGCCCGACACGAACACGTACGAGGACGCCGGTGTCAGCTCGAAGTTGTTGCGGGGCAGGGAAACCCGAAGCTCGGTTCCGGCCTGCGCGGTGCGGTACAGATGATCCGACCCGCCGCGTCCCTCACGCTCGTGCAGGATGGCGATCCGCCAGCGCCGGTCGTCGGCCGGGTCGCCGCACAACGAATACTGGCGCACCCCGGCCGCACCGGCGCGCACGTCGATATGCGCGCCCGGCGTCCACGGCGGCAGCGGACCGCCGTCGACGGCCGCCAGCTCCAGCGAGAAGACATCCTCGGCCTCGTCGCGGCGGTGGACCACACGCACGGGAAACTCGGTCATTTCCGGCCCCTGTCGAATCTCGAAAACCGATCGTCGTCGCCACCACCCTCACCCGAGCCCGGCCGGCGGCGCAGGTGTGCGGTGGTGACTCGATTCGTCCGATTGGAGTTGACTATCGCCACGGTCGCGCGGCCCCGATCTGTCCCAGACTGAACCCCCGAGATGTGTATCCCGACAGTGGCCGACCAGGCCTGAAGGAGCAGTGGTGGCGCGGTTATACCTGGATGCGATCTCCAAGCGATTCGCCGGGACCGACGCGGTGCGGGCGGTGACGCTGGATATCGCCGACGGTGAGTTCCTGGTCCTGCTCGGCCCGAGCGGGTGCGGCAAGTCGACGCTGTTGCGCTTGATCGCCGGCCTGGAGGAGCCGACCGAGGGCCGAATCCTGCTGGACGGCAAGGACATCTCCGACGAACCCCCGCAGCGCCGCGATCTGGCGATGGTGTTCCAGAGCTACGCGCTCTACCCGCACCTGACGGTGGAGAAGAACATCGGCTTCCCGCTGCGCTCGCGCCGGGAGCCGCAGCGCGCCATCGTCGCGCGGGTCGCCGAGGTGGCCGCCACCCTGGGCCTGCGGGAGTTGCTCGACCGCCGTCCGGCCGCGCTGTCGGGTGGTCAGCGGCAGCGAGTCGCCCTGGCGCGCGCCATGGTCCGCGATCCGGGGGCCTTCCTGATGGACGAGCCGCTGTCGAATCTGGACGCCAAGCTGCGCAGCGCCACCCGCGCGGAACTGATCGCCCTGCATCGGCGGCTGGGCGCGACGTTCGTCTACGTCACCCACGACCAGGTCGAGGCGATGACCATGGCCACCCGCATCGCCCTGCTCAACGGCGGGCAGGTCGAGCAGGTCGGCACCCCCGAGGAGCTCTACGACCGCCCCCGCTCCACCTTCGTCGCCGGATTCCTGGGCTCCCCGCCGATGAACCTGATCGACGCCGAGGTACGCCCGCACATCGACGGGCTGCGCGTCACCGCCGAAGGCGTGGACGCCGCGCTCGGCATCGACGCCGACGACGCGATCGACAGCGCCATCTCGACCCACGTCATCTTCGGGATCCGCCCCGAGAAGCTGCGAATCACCCGCGATATCAGCGCGATTCGCGGCCAGGTGACCATGGTGGAGAACCTGGGCAGCGAGGAACTGGTCCACGCCCATGTCGGTGACACCGTGCCCGACGGCGCGCAGCAGCAGGTGGTCGCGCGGGTCCCGCGCCCGGCGGGGGTCCGCGTCGGCGACGCCATCGGCTTCGCGGTCGACCCGGCCGACATCCACCTCTTCGATCCGGCCTCCGGCCTGCGTCTGACCTGGCGGCCGCCGACCCCGGACGGCGCGCGCGCCGCCGCGGACGCCGCCGCCGTCCCCGTCCCATGACTGTCTCACCCCCGATGAGGAGAAACCCCGTGAAACGCACCGTGCCCCTGCTCGGCCTGGTGACCACCGCCCTGATCGCGCTCACCGCCTGCGGCCTCGGAGCGGGCAGCCAGAGCGATTCCACATCCGCCGCGCAGATCCCGGAACTCGCTCCCGGCCAGCAGGTCTCGATCGTGTTCGAGTCCTACAACTACGGCCTGGCCGGCGCCTGGACCGACACCTTCAACGCCCTGATCGCCCAGTTCGGCGCCGAGCACCCGAACATCAAGGTGACCGCGCAGAAGCCGCAGGGCAACAGCCCCAACCCGACCACCGACACCATCTCCAGCATCCAGAGTCAGATCGTGGCCGGCAATCCGCCCGATGTCGCCCAGCTCGGGTTCAGCGACCTGGACTTCACCATTCACCAGCTGGGCGCCAAGCCCCTGGACACGCTGGTCGGCAAGCAGGAGGTGGCGCGCAATTTCGACGGCGCGCGCTACCCCTTCGCCCCCAAGGCCCGCACGCTCAGCGATTGGGACGGCCACACCTACGGCATCCCGTTCGTATTGTCCACGCCCGTCCTGTATTACAACGCTTCGCTGTTCGAGCAGGCGGGCCTGAATCCCGCGACGCCGCCGGCCACCTGGGCGCAGGTCGCCGAGGCGGGCAAGGCGATCGCCGAGCGCACCGGGAAGGGTGGCGTCTACGTCGACTGCCTCACCAAGTCCGCCAAGGACTGGTGCTTCCAGTCGATGGTGCGCTCCAACGGCGGCCGGGTGATCTCCGAGGATCGCGCCAAGCTGGTCTACGCCGACCAGCCCGTGGTCGAGGTGGCCAAGCTGGGCCAGTCGCTGGTCTCCACCGGGGCCATGCCCAAGCTCGACCAGAAGCAGGGCTACGAGGCCTTCGCCCGCGGTGACGTCGGCATGATCCTGGAGTCCAGCGCCATCCAGGGCACCTTCATGGCGGGCGCGAAGGGCAAGTGGGACCTGCGTTCGACGGCCATGCCCAGCTTCGACGGCAAGCCCACCATTCCCACCAATTCCGGTGCGGGACTGCACATCCTGTCCCAGGACCCGGTCAAGCAGCGCGCCGCCTGGGAGCTGATCACCTTCCTCACCAGCGAGACCGCGTACACCAAGATCTCCCAGGGCATCGGCTATCTGCCGCTGCGCACCGGTCTGCTCGGCGACGCCAACGGTCTGGCCGACTGGTCGAAGGCGAACCCGCTGCTGACTCCGAACGTGGCACAGCTCGACCGCATGGAGCCGTGGATCTCCATGCCGGGCAACAGCTATCTGCAGATCCGCGACGGCATGATGGAGGCCGTCGAATCCGTGGTGTTCCAGGGCAAGGACCCGCAGTCCACGCTCACCGCGGCCCGCGACACCGGCGCGAAACTGCTTCCGTGATGTTCGTTCTCGAAGCTCCGCAGGAGACCGGCGCCGCCGTTCCCGAACAGGTCGCGGCGCGCCGACCGGCGCGCCGCCGCCTGTTGCGGCCCGCCGTGCCCTACCTGTACCTGGCCCCCGCGCTGAGCATGCTGGTGCTGTGGACCTACCGTCCGCTGGTCCAGGCCGTCGAACTGTCCACGGTGTCGTGGAACCTGCTGCCCACCTCGCCGATCCGGTCGGTCGGCACCGCCAATTACGAACGGCTGCTGTCGCTTCCGTCGTTCGGCGATTCGATCTGGCGCACCGTGATCCTGATCGTGGGCCTGCTCCCTTTCACGGTGGTGCTGCCGGTGCTGATCGCGCTGGCCAGCCGCCGGGTGTCGGCCCGCGCCCGAACCGCCTATCAGGCCTTCGCTTTCGCGCCGTTCCTGGTGGCCCCGGTCGCGGCGGCGGCGGTCTGGCGCTGGCTGCTGCATCCCGGCGCTGGCGCGGTGGACCGGGTGCTGGGCACCGATCGCAACTGGGTCTACGACGCCGAGGCCGCGCCGTGGGTGATCATCGTCATCACCGGCTGGCAGCTGCTGGGCTTCGCGGTGCTGGTGGTGTGGGCCGGATTGGCCGGGATCAGTGATGATTACGACGAGGCGGCCCGGGTCGACGGCGCGGGCCCGCGGCAGATCTGCCGCTGGATCACGCTGCCGCTGCTCTCACCGACCCTGCTGTTCCTGGTGCTCACGACCGTGCTGCTCAGTCCCACGCTCACCTTCCCGCTCATCGACTCGATGACCCAGGGCGGTCCGGCACAGTCCACCACCAATGTGTACTACCTGCTCTGGGACTACGCGTTCCACAGTTTCGACGCCGGGCTCAGCGCCGCGGCGGGGGTGCTGCTGTTCCTCGGGTTCGGCGTCGTCGCCGGCGCACTGGTGTGGATCTCGGAAAAGGTGGCCTTCCATGATGATTGACCGACTGCGCCGGCTGGGTAGCCACGTCCTGCTGATCGCCACCGCGGTGGTGTGCGTCTTCCCGATCTACTGGCTCTTCGCCACCGCGCTGCGGCGCCCCGAGGACGTGACCTCGCTGTCGCCGCTGCCCTGGCCAATATCGGCGGCCAACTACGCCGACGCCGCGCGGAAGGTGGACATCACCGGCCTGGTGGCCAACACCTTCTTCGTGGCGGCGCTGTCGACGGTGGGGCAGCTCCTGATCGCCCTGCTGGCCTCCTACGCCTTCGCCATGTACACCTTCCCGCTGCAGCGACTGCTGTATCTGGCGTTCGTCGGCACCTGGCTGGTGCCGTTCCAGGTCACCATGCTGCCCAATTACATCCTGCTGAACCGGATGGGTCTGCTGGATTCCCTGGTGGGCGTGGTGTTCCCGACCCTGTGTTCGGCACTGGCGCTGTTGCTGCTGCGCCAGCACATGGCCGCCTTCCCCAAGGAGCTGGTCGCCGCCGCCAAGATCGACGGCCGCTCCTCCTGGTCGATCCTGTGGACGGTGGTGGTGCCGAATCTGCGGCCCGCGCTGGCCGCGCTGACCATCGTGCTGTTCATCAATGCCTGGAACGAGTACTTCTGGCCCGCGGTGCTGTTGCGCAGGTCGAACAGCGTGCTGCAGCTGGGGCTGCGCAGCTTCATGGGCACCGAGGGCGATCAGTGGGGTCCGATGATGGCGGTGGCCAGCCTGGCCTGCCTGCCGGTGCTGGTGCTGTATCTGCTGTTGCAGCGCCAGATCGTCAACGCCTTCGTGCGTTCGGGCTTGAAGTAACCGCCCGGCAATTCCTTTCGGCCGGGTGCTCCCGGTCGCTACCTCAGGTATCGCGTGCGCGCTGGGACGCGCGCACCCGTGGAACGGAGAAACACCATGCGACTCACTGTGCTCGGCTGCCGGGCCGGAATGCCGGCGGACGGCCAGCCCAGCTCCGGCTATCTGGTGGAAACCGGCGGCAGCCGGGTGCTGCTGGACTGCGGGCCCGGCATCGCGACCGCGCTCACCGCCGATCACGATCCGGCCGGGCTGGACGCGGTGATCATCAGTCACCTGCACATCGACCACTGCTACGACCTGCTGCCGTTGGGCAAGATCCTGCTCGCGCCCTACGCGCTGGCCAAATACCCCGGCTTCGAGTCGTGGTACGCGGACCTCCCGGATCGAATGCCGTTGATACCGCTGTACGTTCCCGTCGGCGCGCGCCCGGTGCTCGAGACCCTCGCCTCCGCGCTGACCACCGAGTCGCTGCCCGTGCTGGACCGAGTCTTCGAGGCGGCCTTCGACATTCGCGAGTACCGGCCCGACGACATCGTCACCATCGGCGAGAGCACCTGCGAGTTCATCGCCTTGCCGCACGCGAAACCCAATTGCGGACTGCGGATCTGCGGCCCGGACGGCTCCCTGGCCTATACCGGCGACACCGGGGTCTCGGACGCGCTCGAGCGGCTGGCCGCCGGGGTGGACCTGTTCCTGAGCGAGGCCAGCCTCGAGCGGACCGATCGCAGTGCCCACGGCCACCTCTGCGCCGCCGACGCCGCGCGGGCCGCCGTCGCCGCGGGTGCGCGCGAGTTGCTGCTGACGCACCTGCCCACCGGTGACGAGGTCTGGCGCAAGGCCCGGATGGACGAAGCGGCGCAACTGTTTCCGGGCCCGATCGAGCTGGCGCATCCGGGCATGGTGCGTGAGGTCGGCGCCTAGCCGAACCGGCCGGTCGGCGCGGTTGTATCGCCCATCGTTCATTTCGCCGTTCGGCGGGTTCACCCCCGGTTATCTGGGCCGGATACGCTGAGCTCCATCCCGAAGGGGAGGTAAACATGGAGCTCAGACTCTTGGCGTCCTTTGTCGCCGTGGCCGAAGAACTGCACTTCGGTCGCGCGGCGGCCCGACTACATTTGGCCCAGCCCTCACTCAGCCAGCAGATCCAGCGGCTGGAACGCAGTGTGGGAGTCCAACTGGTGGAGCGCAGCTCACATCAGGTCAACCTCACACCGGCGGGTGAGGTGCTGCGGGATCTCGCACGCACCATCCTCAGCCAGACCGAGGAGGCCCGGACGACCGTGCGCGAGGTGGCGCTCGGGCGGGCGGGCACCCTGCGCATCGGCTACAACTTCGCGGCCGGCCAGCGCATTCTGCCCAGCGCGCTGGCGCGGATGAACGCCATCCTGCCCAACGTCACGGTCACCATGATCGAGCAGCGCACCGGCCCGCAGCTGGCCGCGCTCTCCTCCGGGGCGCTCGACGTCGGGCTGGTCTACGGCCGTCCCGCGGCCACCGAATTCCACTGCCGGCCACTGCTACAGGTGCCGCTGGTGGCGGTGGTGGGCCGCGGGCACGCCTGGGCACGGCGGTCGAGCACCTCGTTCGCCGAATTGGCCGGCCAGTCCTGCATCCTGTTCGAGCGGCAGCAATGCCCGGCCATGTACGACGCCATCCACCATGCCGCCGAACGCAGCGGGATCAAGCTCACCGTGGAGCATCAGCTCGACGATCCCAATGCCACCGCGATCATGGTGGCGGTGAAGCCGATGGTCGGGTTCGCGTCCTCGGTGCGCGCGGGCGCCGCGCCCACCGCGGGCTACAACCAGACCGTCACGGTGGCCTTGCACGATCCGGTGCCGACGGTCGAACTGTGCGTGGTCTGGCGCGCCGATGATACCCGCCCGATCGTGCGATCCTTCCTGGGATGCATCGAATCGGCGCGGCCATTGGATTCCGCGATCAAGCTGGAATCCCGTCTGGCGCAATAGGAATCACCAACCGTGCGTGTGGATTATCGGCATTGCCGAGGGGTCGGCGCCCGGTGAGACTGAGTTCGTGATCAGCGAACTGGTCGTCTGGTGTGATTTCGGTGGCGTGCTCACCGACCCGGTGGCGGAGGTGCTCGAGCGGGTGTCCGCGCAGTGCGCGGTGCCCGCCGACATCCTGCTGCGGGCCTGTGCCGTCGTCGCGGCCGAGTTCGGCGGCGGCGAGTTCGCGCCGCTGGAACTCGGCGCGCTCGGCGAGGCCGAGTGGGGCCGCCGGGTGACGGCGGCGCTGCCACCGGCCTGGCCGCCGGCCGCCGATCTCGGCCGATTCAGCGAATTATGGTACGGCGAGCGCAGTTTCAACGGTGCACTGTTCGACGCCCTCAACGGCCGCCTCGACGCGGAGTGCCGGCTGGCCATGCTCACCAACAGCGTGCGCGAATGGGAACCCCACCGCGCCCGGCTGATGCCCGCGTCCGCCGGGTTCGCGGCGATCGTGCGATCCCACGAACACGGCGTCCGCAAACCCGATCCCCGCATCTTCCGCATCGCCGAGGACACCCTCGGCGTGCCCGCCGCGCGTTGCCTGCTCATCGACGACAGCGCGCGCAACTGCCGTGCCGCCGAAGCGGCGGGCTGGCAGGCGATTCAGCACTTCGGCAATACCGAAACTCTCGAACAGCTCGACCGGGTCCTGGCCGCGAGGTAAGCGACCGGCACCACGGACACCGAGCTTCGACGTAATCGAATCTCCAGGTGGTTACCTTGTTGCTGTCCACATCCGTCGACGATCACGGCCTGTCGGCGATCTCCCGAGGCGAATCCGAAGCCGACGCTCTGCCCGACGAGGCGGGGCTGTTCCACGTGGTGAGCGAAGGCGCGCGCCTGCGACCGGACCGCGCGGTGCTGTGCCGTCGATCCGGGACCGCCTGGGTCGACGTCGACTTCTCCGGATTCCACAGCGACGTAGTGGAATTCGCCGAGTTCCTGCTCGGCTGCGGCGTGGCGCACGGCGACCGGGTGGCGGTGCTGGGGCGTAACAGCTACGAGTGGGTCGTGGCCGACTACGCCGCGCTGAGCATCGGCGCGATCGTGGTGCCGGTCTATCCGACCGCCTCCGAGCAGCAGATCGCCCATATCGTGGCCGATTCCGGCGCCGCCTACGGCTTCGCGGAGACCCCGGAACAGCGCGAGCTGCTGGCCCGGGTGGGTGGCGAGCGGTGGCGGCTGCCGGTCCGGCTGCTCACCGACCCGCCGATCGCACCCGACGCCGCGGACGCGCGGTCCTTCGCCGAGCGCAGCGCGGCCGTCCGCGCCGGCGACATCGCCACCATCGTCTACACCAGCGGCACCACGGGAATGCCGAAGGGCTGCGTGCTCACCCACCGCAATATGTTCGCCTCCTCCGGCAATACGGTGCGGCATCTGTCCGAACTGTTCCGTGCCGGGGACGCCTCGACCCTGCTGGCGCTGCCGCTGTCGCACATCTTCGGCCGTACCGTCTTGCTGGCCTGCCTGCACGGCGGCACCCGGACCGGGCTGCTGGCCGGAATCCCGGATCTGCTGGACGCGCTGCCGGAGTTCCGCCCGACCTTCCTGGCCCTGGTGCCGTACGCGCTGGAGAAGATCCGCAAGCGCTGCTGGGCCGCCATCGGCGAGGCGGCCGACCGGGTGGCCGTCGACTACGGCCGCGCGCTGTTCGAGGCCGACGCGGTCGATCCGGAACTGGCGGCCGCGCACCGCGCGCACAACGAACACGAGTTCGTCGCCGTCCGTGAGATCTTCGGCGGCCGGTGCCGGTACGTGATCAGCGGCGGCGCGTCGCTGGACGCCACCACCGACGCCTTCTACGCCGGCGCCGGGATCCAGATCCTGGGAGCGTACGGGCTCACCGAATCGGCCACCGCCGTGACCATCAACCCGGTCCGGGCCAATCGGCACGGCAGCGTGGGCCGTCCGGTGCCCGGCGTCACCGTCGCGATCGCGGACGACGGCGAGGTGCTCGTCTCCGGAGCGAACACCTCGCCCGGCTACTGGCCCACCGATGTCAGGACCGCCGAAACCATGTTGCGCACAGGCGATCTCGGATCGGTCGATCCCGACGGCTACCTGTACATCACCGGCCGCCGCAAGGAGATCCTGGTCACCAGCGGCGGTAAGAACGTCGCGCCGACGCCGCTCGAGGACCGGGTGCGCCTGCATCCTCTGGTCAGCAACTGCATCGTGCTCGGGGAAGCGCGCTCCTATGTCACCGCGCTGGTCACCTTGGACCCGGTGGCAGTCGAGGAGTGGGCTCGCGACCGGGAACCATCGGCGCCGCAGCGGGATTGGAGCAACCACTCCGAGGTGGTGGCCGCGGTCGCGACCGCGATCGCGGACGCCAACGGCCTGGTCTCGCGGGCGGAGTCGATCCGTGAATTCCGGGTCGTGTCCGGTGATTTCACCGTCGACAACGGCCAGCTCACCCCCTCGCTCAAGCTGCGCCGCGCGGTCATCGAGCAGGCCTACGCCGACGACATCTCCGCGCTGTATGCCCCGCGTCCATCCGCGTGACGCCCCGGTGTCATCCGGCACCCGATTCTCATCGAAATCCGCAATCGCACAATGCAATTCGAATCTCAGATCTTGAGGGCCCCGGTGCGGGGATCCGAGAATGATCATGTCGAATTCACGGCAGGTAGGGAGTATTTTCCATGTACGACGTGATCGTGGTCGGTGCGCGCTGCGCGGGCTCGCCGCTGGCAATGCTGCTGGCCCGCAAGGGCCATCGGGTGCTGGTGGTCGACCGGTCGACCTTCCCCAGCGACACCGTCTCCACCCACTACATGCACCAGGTCGGCGTGGCGCGCCTGAAGGCCTGGGGCCTGCTGGACAAGCTGGTCGCCACCGGCGTCACCCCCATTCGCCGGTTGAACTTCTCCTACACCGGCATCACCCTGCGCGGCTTCGCCGAGGTCGAGGGCATCGACGAGGTGTACGCCCCGCGCCGTACCGTGCTCGACACCCTGCTGGTCGAGGCCGCCCGGGAGGCGGGCGCGGAGGTGATCGAGGGCTTCACGGTCACCGGCCTGGTGCTCGAGGACGGCCGTGTGTGCGGCGTCAAGGGCAATCTCGCCGACGGCCCCGAGCAGGAATTCCGGTCCGCGTTCGTGGTCGGCGCGGACGGCCGCAATTCGACCGTCGGCGATCTGGTCGAGGCCGAATTCCATACGGTGCGACCGGCTTCCTGCTTCGTGTACTACAGCTACTACGACGGCCTGGACTGGGAATTCCACCACTGGACCGGCATGGACAAGCAGCAGTTCGGCGCGTGGCCGACCAACGATGATCAGCACCTGGTCACCGTCATGCGCCCGCTGGACCGGTTCGCCGAGTTCCGCACCGATGTGGACGCCAACTTCCAGCAGGTCTTCGACCAGATCCTGCCGGAGTTCGGTGCGCAGTTGCGCGACAACGGCAAGCGGGCCGAGCGGCTGCGCTCCATGCGCTACCCCGACAACTTCTACCGCCGCTCGACCGGCCCGGGCTGGGCGCTGGTCGGCGACGCCGGCTACCACAAGGACCCCTTCACCGGCTGGGGCATCTCCGACGCCCTGGTCTACACCGAGGTGCTGGCCGACCGGCTGCACGAGGGCCTGTCCGGCGATCGTCCCATCGACGAGGCCGCGGCCGAGTACGAGCACTACCGCGACGAGGGCAGCCGCTCGACCTTCGACTTCACCTGCATGATCTCCGAACTGAAGGCCCCGCCCTTCTTCGAGACCGTATTCCGTGCCGCCGGCGCCAGTGAGCTGGGCCTGACGCAGTTCTTCCGCCTGATCGGCGGCGGGCTGCACGGCAAGGAGTTCTTCGCGCCCGAGCACCTGGACACCCTCTACACCGCCGCGGGCACGCCGGTGGCCGAGCGGATGTACGAGAACAGCGAATCCTGAACGCCCCCAGCCGAATCGGAGACAGGACAATGGCGACCATCAGACTGACCACGCTCGGGGACAGCTTCGTGGAGGGGCGCGGTGACGCCGCGCCCGGCGGCGGCTGGCACGGCTGGGTGCCCCGCCTGGCCGACATGCTCTGGCTGCCAGGCGATTCCGTGCGCAACCTGGGCGCCTACCAGGCCACCACCCAGGACGTCGTCGACCACCAGCTGACTCGCGCCCTGGCCAACAAGGCCCCGGTGATCGGCGTCATCGTGGGAGTCAACGACCTGGTCGGGGACTACGACCCGGACCGTTTCCGGCGCAATCTCGCCGCCATCTTCGACCAGACCACCGGTATGGACACCGTCGTCTTCACCGCCACGTACGCGGACATCCCGGCCAATCTGCCGGTGCCCGAAACTTTCCGGACCCTGCTGCGGGACCGCTTCGCCCGGGCCAACGACGCCCTGCGCGAGACCACCGCACGCACCGGAGCGCTGTGCCTGGACGTCACCACCGTCCCCGACTGGGCCGATCCGGCCATGTGGTCGGCGGACGGCCTGCATCCCAGCCCGCTGGGACACGAGTACTTCGCCCGCTCGGTGGCCGAGCTGCTGGCGCACACGACCGGGATGACGCCGGCCGCGGCTTAGCCGCCGCCACTCAGAGAGGAAAGCTGTGAGCGAGGAAACGACGCGGATCGGGCGGCGACTGGCCGACAATCCGATCGCGATTGTCGGCATGTCGAGTCTGTTCCCCAAGGCCCGCAATCACCGGGACTACTGGCAGAACATCGTCGACGGCCTGGACTGCACCAGCGAGGTCCCCGAATCCCGTTGGAAGATCGACGACTACTACGACCCGAACCCCGACGCCCCCGACAAGACCTACGCCCGGCGCGGCGCGTTCCTGCCCGACGTGGACTTCGATCCGCTGGAGTTCGGCCTGCCGCCCAACCAGCTCGACGTCACCAGCACCATGCAGACACTGAGCCTGATGGTCGCGCGAGACCTGTTGCAGGACACCGGCGTCGAGTCCGGCGACTGGTACCGGCCCGCCCGCACCGGCGTGGTGCTCGGCACCACCGGCCCGGTGCCGCTCATGCACCCGCTGGCCGCGCGCCTGTCGACTCCGGTGCTCAAGGAGGTGGTGCGGGCCGCGGGCCTGACCGCCGCCGACGCCCAGGAGATCGCCGACCGCTATGTGCGCGCCTTCGCGCCGTGGGAGGAGAACTCCTTCCCCGGCTTCCTGGCCAATGTGGTGGCCGGGCGCATCGCCAACCGCCTCGACCTGGGCGGGCTGAACTGCACCGTGGACGCCGCGTGCGCCGCCTCGCTCTCGGCCATGCGGGTGGCCATCGCGGAACTGGTCGACGGCCGCGCCGACATGATGATCACCGGTGGAGTGGACACGGAGAACACCATTTTCGTGTACATGTCCTTCGGCAAGGTCGGCGCGCTGTCCAAGTCCGACCGGATCAGCCCGTTCGCCGACGACGCCGACGGCACCCTGCTCGGTGAGGGCATCGGCATGCTGGCGCTGCGCCGGCTGGCCGACGCCGAACGCGACGGCAACCGCGTCTACGCGGTGATCCGTGGTCTGGGCTCCTCCAGCGACGGTCGCGCCAACAGCATCTACGCGCCGCGCGCCGAAGGCCAGCGCATCGCGCTCGACCGGGCCTACGAGGACGCCGACTGCTCCCCGGCGTCGGTGGAACTGTTCGAGGCGCACGCCACCGGCACCGCCGTCGGCGACCGCACCGAGCTGACCGCGCTGCGGGAACTGCTCGCCGACAACGCGGCCCCGCTGCACGGCGCGGCGCTGGGCAGCGTGAAGTCCCAGATCGGGCACACCAAGGGCGCGGCGGGCACCGCCAGCGTCATGAAGCTGTCATTGGCGCTGTACCACAAGGTCTTCCCGCCGACCATCAATGTGGATCGGCCCAACAGCGGGATCGACTTCGACTCCGCGCCGTTCTACGTGAACACCAAGCTGCGGCCGTGGATCCGCGATCCGCGCCGCGAGGTGCGCCGGGCGGCGGCCTCCGCGATGGGCTTCGGCGGCACCAACTTCCACATGGTCCTCGAGGAATACGACGCGGACCGGTCGGCGGTGCGCAATCTGCATCGCACCGCCCGTGCCTTCCTGTGGCACGCGCCGGACGCGGCGGCGCTGCGCGAGCTGCTGAACTCGGGCGCGCCCGCCGTCGACGGCGGACCGGTGCCCGCGGCGCACGCTCGCGTGGGTTTCGTCGCTGTCGACGACATCACCGAGGCGCGGCTGCGCGCCCTGGTGGTCGAGCGGCTCGCCGCCGATCCGGACTCCGAGCAGTGGTCGCTGCCGCAGGGCGCGTACTACCGCCGCCGAGCCCCGGGCGCGGTGAAGATCGGCGCGCTGTTCGCCGGGCAGGGCAGCCAGTACCTGGACATGGGCCTGGAGGCCGTGGTCAATGTCCCGACGGTGGCCGACGCCTTCGACGCCGCCAACGCCGCCTTCCCGGGCGAGGATCCGGGCCTGGCCGCGGCCGTGTTCCCGCCGCCGATCTTCGATCCGGAGCTGCGCCAGCGTCAGGAGTCGACGCTGCGCCGCACCGAGTACGCCCAGCCCGCCATCGGCGCGCTGGCGGCCGGGCAGTTCCGCTTCCTGCGCGAACTCGGTCTGCGCTGTGACGGGTTGCTGGGCCACAGTTTCGGTGAACTCACCGCGCTGTGGGCCGCCGACGCCCTGACCGACGCCGAGTACCACCGGCTCGCGGCCGCTCGCGGCGCGGCGATGGCGCCGGTCGCCGACAGCGCCGACGCCGGGACCATGGCCGCCGTCGCGGCGACCCGGGACGTGGTCGAGAAGCTGCTGGCGGAAACGCCGGATGTGCTGGTGTGCAACCACAATGCCCCCGAGCAGGTGGTCGTGGGTGGCGGCACCGACGCGGTGGCGGCACTGCTCGCCGAGTGCGCGAGCCAGGGGATCACCGCCCGCCGGCTGCCGGTGTCCGCGGCCTTTCACACGCCCTACGTCGGGCACGCCGTCGACCGGTTCCGTGCCGCGCTGGACTCGGTCGCGATCGGCGCACCGGCGGTGCCGGTCTACGCCAACAGTCCCGGGGCCGGGTACGCCGCCGACGCCGAGGCCAATGCCGACACCCTGGCCCGGCAGCTGTTGCGCCCGGTGGAATTCGTCGAGGCGGTGCGCGCCATGCGTGCCGACGGCATCACCGTCTTCGTGGAGTTCGGTCCCAAGCAGGTTCTCACCGGCCTGGTCCGGACCATCCTCGCCGACACCGACACCATCGCCGTCCCCACCGACAGCGGCCCGCTCGGCGACTCCGACCTCGCGCTGAAGCAGGCCGCGGTCCAGCTGGCGGTGCTGGGCGTCGAACTCGACGGCATCAACCGCTACGACGCCCCGACACCGCCGGAACCGGCCCGCAAGGGCATGACCGTCAGCCTGTCGGCTCCCGAGTACATCTCACCCGCCCGCCGCGCCGCCTATCAGGACGGTCTGACCGACGGCTTCCGCGTCGCCGCGGCCGCCACCGCGACCGAGCCCGCGCCGGCCCCGGCCTACAGCAACGGGGCTGTGGCACACCCTATTCAGGAGGAAACCCCGATGACCGTCCACCCGCAGGCCCGGAACCGATCCGAGGACGACCCGGCCGCCCAGCACCTGGCGCTGCACTCGCGCTACCTGGACAGCCAGCTGAACGTGGCCGAGACCCTGGTCGGCCTGATCGCCCAGCACGGCCTCGACGACCCGAACCTGCCCGGCGTCATCGCCTCGGTGCGCGATCAGAGCGTCGCCATCGGCCACGCCCACGAGCGGGCCGCCGAAGTGCTGGCCCGGCTGGCGGAGCTGGAATCCGGTGTCGCCCCGGCCGTCTGGAGCGAGCCGGTCGAATACCGGCCCGCACCGGTCCTCGCGCCCGTCACGCCCCGGCAGCTGACCGCCGCGGCTCCCGCCCTCGCCCCGGTAGCTCCCGCCGCCGCCGTCCCCGCCGCCGTGGTCGCTTCGGCTACCGCCGTCGTGGCTCCGACCCCCGCCGCCGTGGCTCCAGCTCCCGCCGCCGCGCCGGAACCGGTTGCCACCCAGCCGAACTCGCCGATCGTGGCCGAGCTCGCGAGCTCGAACGGCCAGGGTCTCGACGCCGCGTCCGTCCGCGCCGCGCTGGTCGAGGTCGTCGCCGACAAGACCGGCTACCCGACCGACCTGATCGACCCCGTCATGGACCTGGAAGCCGACCTCGGCGTCGACTCCATCAAGCGGGTCCAGGTGCTCGGCGTAGTGCAGGAGCGCTTCCCCGACCTGCCGGTCATCGGCCCCGAAGTGCTCGGCGAATTGCGAACTCTCGACCAGATGGTGGACGTGCTGGTCGGAGAGGCGGGTGGTGTCGACCCAAAAGCACCGTCGCCGACCACTGAGCCGAGCTCGGAGGTCGGTCCGGCACCCACCCTGCGGCACCGGGTCGAGCTGGTCGACCTGCCCGCCATCGACGCCATGGACACTGCGTTCCGCGACGCACCCGTAGCGGTCGTCGCGGACCACGGTGGCGTCGATGCCCCGAAAATCGTCGCGGGCCTGGAATTTCGAGGCTGGACCGTCCGACGGATCGACCTCTCCGACGTCGCCGACGCGGCGTCGCTGGAACGGTCGATCAGTGCGGGCCTGGCTGATCCGGTCGATCTCGTCCTGGCCGTGGCCGACGGCGAACCGACCTGGGCGGGCGCGGAGAACACCCTGACAGCGGCGATCCTGCTGGCCAAGCACGCGCCCGCCGCGCTGACCGGGACGACGGGCCGCGCGGCCTTCCTCACCCTGACCCGGTTGGACGGCGGCCTCGGACACACCGGCACGGCGGCCCCGGCCGCCGGACTGGTGGCCGGCGTCGGCGGCGTGGTGAAAACCCTTGCCGCCGAGGCGCCGCGCCTGTTCTGCCGGGCCGTGGACGTGCACCCGGACCTGGACGACGAACAGCTGGTCGAGACGGTGTGCGCCGAACTCGGCGACGCGGCCGTCGACACACTCGAGGTCGGCGTGGATCGAACCGGAACCCGCCGCACCGTCGTACCGAGCCGGTTCCCGCACCCGGTCGACGCGACGCCGGTCGGACCGGACACCACCGCCGAACCGGTGCTCGAATCCGACGACGTCTTCGTGGTGACCGGCGGCGCTCGCGGCGTCACCGCCCTGTGCGTGGCGGCGCTGGCCGCCGGCTGCCCGGCGGAATTCCTGCTGCTGGGCCGCACCGAGCTCGCCGACGAGCCGGAGTGGGCGGCGGGCGTGCCCGACGCCGAGCTGCGCGCCGCGGTGATCGAGCGGCTGCGGGCCGGGGGAGAGCGCCCGGCTCCGCGCGAGATCGCCCGGCTGCACGGAGAACTGGTCGCGCACCGCGAGATTCGCGGCACCCTCGACCGGCTGCACGCGGCGGGAGCTCACGCGAGTTACCTGGCCGTGGACGTCACCGATGCCGAGGCAGTGCGAGCCGCCCTGGCCGGTCGCGAGGTGACCGGCATCGTGCACGGTGCGGGCGTCCTCGCCGACGCGCTGTTGCCGGACAAGACGATCGAACAGATCGACCGGGTGTTCGCGCCGAAACTGCGCGGCCTCGCGGCCGTCCTCGCCGCCGTCGATCCGGACCGATTGCGGCACCTGGTGGTGTTCACCTCCATCGCCGGCCTGCTCGGCAACCCCGGTCAGGCGGACTACGCCGCCGCCAACGAGGCCCTGGCCCGGTTCGTCGCGAGCTGGCGGCACCGGAATCCGGACCGGCACGGCCTCGCGATCGACTGGGCGGCCTGGGACGGCGGCATGGTGACCGCCGAACTGCGGGCCCTGTTCACCGCCCGCGGCGTGCCGCTGCTCGACCCGGCCACGGGCGCACGGGCTTTCGCCAACGAGTTCGCGGCGGCGCACCGCGCCGACACCCGGATCCTGGTCGGGGCGGCCACCGCCCTGGGCGGCACCGAGCCGAATCCCGCGCCCGGCCGCATCGCCCGCCGGCAACTGGACGCGCTGCGGCACGATCCGGTCATCGGCGATCACCGGATCGGCACGCAGGCGGTGCTGCCCGCGACCTTCGGTCTGGGCTGGCTCATCAATGTGGCCGAGCGCGCCCATCCCGGACTGCGCGTCGTGCGGGTCACCGGTTTCCAGGTGAACAAGGGGATCGTGTTCGACGACGCGCCCGAAATCCCCCGCTGGGTGGAACTTTCGGACGCTCGCGTCGAGGGCGGCCGCGTGATCGTGGACGCCGCCGCCCGCGGCGACAGCGGCCGCGCCCTGCCCATCTCGCACTACACGGCCACCCTGGAACTGGCCGCCGCCCCCGGCGCCACGCCGGCGCGGCCGCCGCACCCCTCGGGCATCGGAGCCCAGGACGGCGCGTCCATCTACACCAGCGCCACCCAGTTCCACGGCCCGCTGCTGCAAGGGCTGCGAGAAGTCCTGGAGTTCACCGACGAACGCCTGGTGGTCCGCTGTCACCTGACCGACACCCCGGTGTCGAACCGCGCCTTCGCCGGTGGCCTGCACAGCCCGGTGCTGGCGGACCTGCTGTTGCAGGGCCCGTCGGTGCTCGGCGGCCGGCTGCTCGGCCAGGCCTGCCTACCCCTGGCCATCGGATCCGCCGACTACTACGCGCCACTGCCCGGCGACACGGATTTCCTCCTCACCGTGGACGGCGTCCGCCGAAACGCCAACGGCATCACCGCGACCGCCACGGCCACCGATGACGCGGGCCGGGTCCTGGTGCGATTCGACGAGCTGGTGTTCGTGGCGACACCGGCCATGGCAGCCAAATTCGCCGAATCCGTGGCGAACCGCCGAACGGAGACCGCGTAGTGAACACCGCTGAACTCGATTTCGTAGGCGAGCCCTTCGACCCGCTCGCCCTGACCTCCCGCGCGGCCACCCCGCCCGCACCGGCGCAGGTTCCCGTCCACACCGCACCCGCCCCCACTTCACCCAGCCCGGCTGTCCCCGCTTCACCCAACTTGGCTGTCCCCGCTTCACCAAGCTCGGCTGTCCCCGCTTCACCCAGCTCGGCCGTTCCCGCTTCACCCAGCTCGGCTGTCCCGGCTTCACCCAGCCCGGCCGTTCCCGCTTCACCCAATTCGGCCGTCACTGCGGCACCGGTCCCGCCGACGCGCGAGGGCGTGGCGAGCCTGGTCCGCGACCTGCGCTTCGCCATGGTCAGCGCCCACGAACAGGTCCTGCGCGCGCAAACGGCTATGCAGCTGCGCGCATTTCATGTGCCGGGCGCTACGGGGGCCCGGCCGTCCGCGAACCCGCTCGTGTCGTCCGCGAACCCAACCGTGTCGCCGGCGAACCCCCTCGTGTCGTCCGAGAACCCGACCGTGTCGCCTGTGAACTCGGTCGTCCCACCGGCGAATCAAACTGTGCCGCCTGCGGATTCAGCCGCACCGCGCTCGGTGACCACGGGCACGCGGGTGGACAGCGAGGCTCGGTTCAAGCCGCTTGCCCGTACCACGGTCACCGACCTCGATGCCGCGGCGCTGGCGAAGCTGGCCGCCGGTGACATCGCGGCGGTGTTCGGTGACCGCTATGCCCAGGACGACGCGAACCCGGATATCCGCGTCAGCGACGCCGCGATCGCCGCGGTGCAC
Source organism: Nocardia sp. NPDC004582 (assembly GCF_053602115.1). Lineage (NCBI taxonomy): Bacteria > Bacillati > Actinomycetota > Actinomycetes > Mycobacteriales > Nocardiaceae > Nocardia > Nocardia sp. NPDC004582. The sequence continues at coordinate 68,194 of NZ_JBSGCY010000018.1, forward strand.
GGACTGGACGTGTACGGCGGGGCTTGGGGCAGAGGCGGATTGACCGCGCTCCTGCGTCCTTCCGCCCGCACCGCCGCGGCGGTGGAGTCGGACGAGGTGGTCGAGGCCGTCGTCCAGGCCGCGCAGATCTTCGCGCTCCACGCGGGCCTGCATCTGTGCCTGGTGGACGCCACTTTCGAACGCACCGCGCCGGGACTGCCCGAACAGCCGGTGGCGCTGGACTTGGCGTCCCCGGCGGCCGGTGAGCTCGACCTCGTCGTGGAGGTCACCGAGCTCGACCTGGTGCCCAGACCGTATGTGCGTGTGGACGCGCAGGTTTCGGCGGCGGGTACCGTGCTCGGCTGGGTGCGCGGCGTCACCGTGGCAGTGGTCGAGAAGCCGGGTGTGCCGATCGGCCCCGAACCGGGCGGCGTCCCCGCGCGCTGGCTGGGCCGCGTCGGCCGCTTCGGCGAGCGCGCCCTGCTGAGCGAATTCCATCTCGCCCACATGTGCCGCGGCGATCAGGGCATCGGCATGGGTCCGGAGTTCAGCGACAACAGCTCGCGCAAGGCCACCCGTCCGCCGGACGGCGGGCTGCTGCTGGTGGACCGGTTCATGGAGATGTCGGGCACCCGCGGCAAGCTCGACTCGGGTTCGCACCGAACCGAATACGACTCGCCCGCCGATTCCTGGTATTACCGCGACACCGCCAACGCCTCCATGCCCAACTGCGTGTACATGGAGACCTCCCTGCAGGCCGCCCTGCTGCTCGGCTACTACCTCGGACCCACCCTCGACGATCCCGGCGCCACGGTCAGCCTGCGCAATCTGGGCGGGACGGCCACGGTGCTGCGCGAGGTGGATCTGCGCGACAAGACCATCGTCGAGCACTCGCGGCTGTTGTCCACCTCACCGGTCCCGGGCTCGACCCTGCAGAACTTCGAATACACGATGACCGTGGACGGCGAGCCCTTCTATTCCGGCGACACGCTTTTCGGCTATTTCAGCGATGCCGCCATGGCCAACCAGACCGGACTGGACGCGGGACGCCATGTCCCGACCTGGCTCGACAGCCAGGACGGCACGCCCTCGTCCCGGATCATCGACGTGGCCGCCCGCCGCGCCGACCCGAACGCCCGTCTCGTCTCCCGCGACCACCTGGCCCTGCTCGACCGGGTGCGGGTGGTGGACGGCGGTGGCCGCTACGGGCAGGGCTACCTGCACGCGGTGCAGCCGATCGACCCGTCGCACTGGGTGTTCGCGCGGCACTTCCGCTTCGATCCGGTGATCCCCGGCTCGTTCGGCATCGAAGCCTGCGTCCAGGCCATGCAGGAATGGGTGCTGGACAGCGGATTCGCCGACGGCCTGCGCAACCCCGGTTTCGTACTGCCCGCCGGACTGCCGTTCACCTGGAAGTACCGCGGCCAATTCCTGCCCACCGACGGGGAATACACCCTCGAGGTCCACGTGAAGCGGGTCGAGCGGCGGCCCGGCCGGGTCCGTGTGGTCGGCGAGGCCAGCATGTGGAAGCCCGGCCTGCGCATCTACGAACTCAGCGATATCGCAGTCGAACTGCGTGCGGAAGGAGCGCTGCCATGGTGAGCGCCGTACCCACCCGAATGTCCGCCGATGTGGCGGGCGTGCAGGCCGCGCTGCTGCGCCTGGAAGACCCGTTCTTCCTGGTGCGCACCGAATCCGGTCTCGCGACGACCAATGATCCGGCCGCGGCGCGCACCGCGCAGGTGCTGGCCGCCGTCCCGGCCGGGCGGCCGGAGGTCCTGGGGGACGAGGGCTTCCGCCGCGCCCACGGCGTCCGCCAGGCCTACATGGCCGGGGCCATGGCCAATGGCATCGCCTCGGCCCGCATGGTGATCGCGCTGGCCCGCGCGGGCATCCTGGCGTCCTATGGCGCGGCCGGGGTGCTGCCGGGGCGCGTCGACGAGGCGCTGGGCGAGATCCGCCGCCAGGCGCCGGGGATGCCGTTCGCCTGCAACCTGATCCACTCGCCCAGCGAACTCGCCCTGGAGCGGGCCACGGTGGATCTGTGCCTGCGCCACCAGGTCCGGTGCGTCGAGGCGTCGGCGTTCATGAGCCTGACGCCGCAGGTGGTGCACTACCGGCTCGCGGGTCTGGTCCCGCGGGCGGGCCGCGTGGTCGCCGAGAACAAGGTGATCGCCAAGGTCTCCCGGCCCGAGGTCGCCGAACTGTTCCTGCGGCCGGCACCCGAACCCATGGTCCGGGACCTGGTCGCGGCCGGTCTGGTCACCGCCGAGCAGGCCGAACTGGCCCGGCGGGTCCCGATGGCCGACGACATCACCGCCGAGGCCGATTCGGGCGGGCACACCGACCGCCGGCCCCTGACCGTGCTGGTGCCCGAACTGATCGCCCTGCGCGACCGCGTCCAGTCCGAGCTCGGCTACCCCGAGCCGGTCCGGATCGGCGCGGCGGGCGGCATCGGCACCCCGACGGCCGCCTTCGCCGCCCTGTCGCTCGGCGCCTCCTACATCGTCACCGGCTCGATCAATCAGGCCACTGTCGAAGCGGGGCAATCGGAGTCGACCAAGCAGCTACTGGTCACCGCGGGCAGCGCCGACTGCGCCATGGCCCCCTCGGCGGACATGTTCGAGATGGGCGTGGACGTGCAGGTCCTCAAGCGCGGCACCCTGTTCGCCTCCCGCGCCAGACAGCTCTACGACCTCTACCGGGCCTGCGAATCGATCGATGACATCCCCGCCGCGGAGCGAATCCTGCTGGAACAACGTACCTTCCAGCGACCGCTGGACCAGGTGTGGGCGGGCTGCGTCGAGTTCTTCACCGAACGCGACCCCGAGCAGCTGGTCCGCGCCGAACGGGACCCGAAACGCAAGATGGCGTTGATCTTCCGCTGGTACCTGGGCCTGTCCTCGGCCTGGAGCATCGCCGGGGATCCCGAGCGCGCCACCGACTACCAGGTGTGGTGCGGCCCGGCCATGGGCGCGTTCAACGCCTGGGCGGCCGGGTCCTATCTGGCCCCGGCCCGCAACCGGCAGGTGGCGGAGCTGGCCGCGCAGCTCATGCGCGGCACCGCGGTCAC